>NZ_RZRQ01000390.1:0-5018 GCF_003997785.1 Mesorhizobium sp. M7D.F.Ca.US.004.01.2.1
TCACCGGACCTTCGCTCGACCTGGCCAAACGATGGAACATTAGGCGAGCCTAATGGTTCTATTTCTCACAGCCGGCACGGTTTGTCGTCTGCTGCAGATCAGTCGGCAAAGGCTGGTCGGCCCGCGTTCTCCGCCAGAGGCGCGGGCATCCCCGAGGCAACAGGAGAGAGATTATGAACAACATCATTTGGCTCGTCGGAGCGGTGGTCATCGTCCTAGCGATATTGAGCTTTTTCGGCCTTCGTTAAGCGCGACGTGAGCGATGTCCATCGACCCTCTATCTGAATGTGATCAGCCGAAGCGGACACTGCGAAAGCGCCGCAAGCGGCCGGCCGAAGATCGACACGATGGCAGGGATGGCATTGCCTCTGTGCCATCCGAGGAAAAGAGCTTTCGCATCTGGTTCCTGTCCAATGAAACAGGCATCACCGCGGATCAGGCTTGCGAACTTGTCGACAGGATCGAGACAGACGGCGCGGCATTGTTGAATGCCGCGCGGCTCATGAAAATTCACTCGCAATGACCGGCAAACCTGTAGTCGTCGGCGACTTCGAGAAGCTCACTGGCGCGACGTGCTGACAACGAAAGACAAGACTCCCAGCCTGTCTCCCCAAGGAGCAAGCCATCTCGCTTGTTTTCAGGCGGGATATCAGGTTGAGCGCCAAAGTCGGGATGCGCTAACACTTTGTTTTTTCTGGTCGGAGTGGCAGGATTTGAACCTGCGACCCCCTCGTCCCGAACGAGGTGCGCTACCAGGCTGCGCTACACTCCGTGACCAGACCGCGGGCTTATAGCCGCCACATCTCGTTCCTGCAAGCGGCAATGGCAGCGCTTCTGTCGCATTTCGTCCGCTTTCTCAGGGCATTTCCGCAAGGCCCGGATTTCGGTCCGGGATAAACGTGGCTTAAAGCCTTGTGTGCTAAGCCTCAGCTCTCGATAGATCGTATTTTCTGCCGCCTGGAGTTCTGCTGTCTTGCCCCCAAAAATCGTTGGCGACGCCCGGCCCAACAGTTTCGAATTCGAAACCGAAGCGCTGATCAAGGCGTCCGGCTTTCGCGAATATGACGCGCGCTGGTGGTTCGGCCGTCCCGGCTCCGCGCAACTGCCGGAGCTCAACCTGATCGGCGTCCAGGCGCTCGGCATGGGGCTTGGCACGCTGATTCGCCGTCTCGGCGCCGGTCCGGATATCGTCACCGGACATGATTTTCGCGCCTATTCGCTGTCGATCAAGCTGGCGCTGGTGTCCGGACTGATGGCGGCGGGCGCTCGCGTGAGGGATATCGGCCTGGCGTTGTCGCCGATGGCCTATTTCGCTCAGTTTGCCTTGGATACGCCCTCGGTCGCCATGGTCACCGCTTCGCACAACGAGAATGGCTGGACAGGCGTCAAGATGGGCGCGGCGCGGCCGCTGACTTTTGGTCCCGAAGAGATGAGCGCGCTGAAGGCGATCGTGCTGGGCGGCGATTTCGACCTTGTCGGCGGCGGCTCCTATGATTTCGTCCATGATTTTCGCGCGACCTATCTCGACGATCTGACCCGCGACAAGCGCATCACGCGAAAGCTGAAAGTGGTCGCCGCTTGCGGCAACGGCACCGCCGGCGCCTTTGCCCCGCAAGCGCTGCAGCGCATCGGCTGCGAGGTCATCCCGCTCGATGTCGAACTCGATCATACCTTCCCGCGCTACAATCCCAATCCTGAGGACATGCGGATGCTGCATGCCATCAGGGACAAGGTGCTGGAGACCGGTGCCGATGTCGGCCTTGGCTTCGACGGCGATGGTGATCGCTGCGGTGTTGTCGACAATGAAGGCAACGAGATTTTTGCCGATAAGGTCGGTGTGATGCTGGCGCGGGATATTTCGAGCCAGCATCCGGGCTCGACCTTCGTCGTCGACGTCAAGTCGACCGGCCTGTTCAACACAGATAGCGTGCTGCGTGCCAACGGCGCCGTCACCGATTACTGGAAGACCGGCCACTCCTACATCAAGCGCCGCGTCGCCGAGCTTGGCGCGGTCGCCGGTTTCGAAAAGTCGGGCCATTTCTTCTTCAACCCGCCGATCGGCCGCGGTTACGACGACGGTCTGGTCACCGCCATCGCCATCTGCCAGATGCTGGATCGCAGCCCCGGCAGTTCGATGGCCGATCTCTACCGCGCGCTGCCGCTGACCTTCGGCACGCCAACCATGTCGCCGCACTGCGCGGACGATGTGAAGTATGGCGTGGTCGAGCGGGTGGTTGCCGACTTTCAGGCCATGAAGCGGGACGGAATGGTTTTCGCCGGCCAGAAGATCGCAGATCTCATCACCGTCAACGGCGTGCGTGTCGTCGCCGAGGACGGCACCTGGGGGCTGGTTCGCGCCTCGTCAAACAAGCCGGAGCTCGTGGTGGTCGTCGAAAGCCCGGTATCGTCGCAGCGTCGCCGGCAGATGTTCGACGCCGTCGACGCCGTGCTGCGCCGCAGCCCCGAAGTCGGTGCCTACAATCAGACGTTTTGAAATGGTAATCGAATGACCGAGCGGATTGTCAGTTTTGTCATGAGCGGTGGCGTCGGCTCGCGGTTGTGGCCGCTGTCGCGCGAGGACAATCCCAAGCAGTTCCACGATCTGTCAGGCAACGGCTCGATGCTGGCCAAGACCTTGCGCCGGCTGACGGCCCGACCGGAAGGCGAAACGCCGATCTTCCTGATCGCCGCGGAGCGCCATGCCGATCGTGTCCACGCCGATCTTGCTGGTCTTGACCTCGCGGGCGGCGGTCCGCTGTTCGAGCCGACGGGGCGCAACACAGCCGCCGCCGTGGCGCTGGCGACGCTGCGCACACTGTCCGAGTTCGGCGACAGCCTGGTGCTGGTGGTGCCGTCGGACCATGAGATATCGACCCCGCGCCAATTCTGGCAGAGCGTAGAAGCCGGCACCGAGGCAGCACGCGAGGGCAGGCTGGTGGTGTTCGGCATCAAGCCGACACAGCCCGAGACCGGCTACGGCTATATCGAGGTCGCGACCGAAAGCGGCGGCCCCTTCGACGTGTCGCGCTTCGTCGAAAAGCCGGATATTGCGACCGCGCAAACTTATCTCAAGGCCGGAACTTTCTACTGGAACACCGGCATCTTCCTGTTTCGCGCCGGCGCCATGCGTGACGCCTTTATGGCGTTCCAGCCTGATATCTGGCAGGCCACCGAAGCAGCCTACAAGGCAGCGACATCGGACCTGTCCGGCCTCTACATGCCGCTTGAACTCTACGCCGCCATCCCGTCGAACTCGATCGACTACGCCATCATGGAGCGGGCAAGAGACATCGCCATGGTGCCGGCAGGCTTCCGCTGGAACGATCTCGGCTCGTGGCAGTCACTGCTCGATGTCGGCCCCGCCGACAACCAGGGCAATGTCATCATTGGCGATGTCGTCGCCATCGATTGCGAAAATTCCTACATCCGCAGTGACGGCCGCCTGCTGTCGGCGATCGGCATGAAGGACGTCGCCATCGTCTCGACATCGGACGCCACCTTCGTCGCCCCGGTCAGCCACAGCCAGCACGTCAAGAAGATCGTCGAGCAACTCGAAAAATCGGGCCGGCTGGAAACCAGGTTCACGCCGGCGCAAGACCGCGTCATCGAAAGCGGCGCCTGGCGCCGGCGCGTGCACCACTGGCTGTTTCAGGAGACCTTGCCGCTGTGGTCGACATCAGGCGTCGACGAACGCCATGGTGGTTTTCATGAGGCGCTCGGCCTGGACGCCTCACCGCTGATGAAGCCCAAGCGCATGCGCACCATGGCAAGGCAGGTCTATGCCTTCGCCGTCGCCCGGGCGCGCGGCTGGGACGGTCCGGCCGACCGGTTGATCAGCCACGGCATCGCCTTCATGGCCGGGAAGGGCCGCACCGACAGGGGTGGCTGGGTTCGCACGCTGAATGTCGACGGTTCCGTCGCCGACGCCACCGAGGATGCCTACGATCATTCCTGCGTACTCCTGGCACTGGCGCATGCGCATATGTCGGGCAATCCCGACGCCTTGCGGCTCGGCGAGGAAACCCTCGCCTTTCTTGATGCGCATCTCGAAGACAGCCGCATGACCGGCTTCCTCGAAACATCGGACGGCAAAGGCGAGCGCCGCTCCAACCCGCACATGCACCTGCTCGAAGCTTTCATGGCCTGGCATCAGGCCACAGGCGAGCGCGCCCATCTGCGCCGCGCGGCGCGCATCATCGACCTCTTCCGCAGTCATTTCTTCGATCCGGAAAGCTGGACGCTTGGCGAGTATTTCGATGCCGAATGGAAACCCTCCGCCGGCGAGAAAGGCTCATGGACCGAGCCCGGCCACCATTTCGAATGGGCCTCATTGCTGGTCGATTTCGCCGGGCGCAGCGGCCAGGCCGAGTTGAGCGGCTTTGCCAGGAAACTCTATGCCTCGGCCATCGCCAATGGCCTCAACCGCGCCACCGGCCTTGCTTATGGCGCCGTCTCGCGGCAGGGCCTGCCGCTCGACCTGATATCACGCAGCTGGCCGCAGGCCGAAGCGGTGAAGGCGGCGATCGCGCTGGACGGTTCGGGTGGCCCTGACCTCAAGCCGGAGATCGAGGCACGCGTCGGCAGGCTGTTCCGCTGGCACATCGACCCGGCGCCGCTCGGCCTGTGGATCGACCGCATCGACGAGCGCGGCCGCTCGCTGGCGACGGATGTGCCGGCCAGCATCTTTTATCATCTGGTCTGTGCGCTGACGCAATATCTGGACAGCACATCAGACAAAGCCGCGTAGGATCGGCTCAGTAAGGGCTCGCCACGTCGCCCGTCTCGACATAGATCGACTTCAGCTGTGAATAGAGCGCCAGCGCCGCCAGAGAATTCTCACGACCGATGCCTGACTGCTTGAAGCCGCCGAACGGGATCTCCACCGGCGTCAGATTGTAGGCGTTGATCCAGCAGGTACCGGCCTGCAGCTCGGCGATGACGCGGTGGGCGCGCGGCAGGTCGCGCGTGAAGACGCCGGCGGCGAGACCGAATTCGGTGTCGTTGGCGCGGTCGATCAC
>NZ_RZRQ01000391.1:0-4996 GCF_003997785.1 Mesorhizobium sp. M7D.F.Ca.US.004.01.2.1
GAGACAGCACGGCACCCGATGCGGTGTTCGCCGCCTTGCAACCGGACGTGCTGGTGATCTGCGCCGGGGCGCTTGCCCCGTCCGCGCCTATCCCGGACCAGAGCTGGCAGGATTTTTCCGCAAACTGGGACATGGACGTCAAGGCGTCGTTCCTGTTCTGCAAGGCGGCCCTCAAGGGCCGGCTGAAGCCGGGCAGCCGGGTGGTGCTGATCTCCAGTGGCGCGGCACTCAGCGGCGGGCCGCCGAATTCCGGCGGCTATTCCGGCGCCAAGCGCATGCAGATGTTTCTTGCCGGCCATAGCCAGAAGGAAGCCGACCGGCTGGGCCTTGGCCTGCGCTTCATGGCGCTGGTACCGATGCGCATCATGGCGGGCACCGGCGTCGGCCAGGGCGGCATCGAAGGCATCTCGGCCTATCTCGGCATCAGCCCGTCGGATTTCCTCGCCAGCATGACCGACGTGCAGACGCCGGCCGATGTCGGGCGTGCCGTGGTCACGCTCGCCGGCGGCAAGCTGTCAGGCGTCTCCTTCGCGGTCAGCGGCAGCGGCCTTGCGGCGGCGGCATGAGGCGCGCAGGATGCCAGCCGAAATCAGCACCGCAGGCTCACTATGACAGATGCTCCCGGCCCGCTTGAGCCCCAAGGCCGGACAAGCCAGCCGGTCCTCGATCGTCTGGCCTTCGAGCGCCTGACAACGGCCCACCGCCGCGAACTCAAGCTGCATTGCTACCGGATGATGGGCTCGCTGCACGAGGCCGACGACCTCGTGCAGGAGACGTTTCTCAGGGCATGGCGCGGCCGCTCGCAATTCGACGGGCGCGGCTCGCCGCGCGGCTGGCTCTACACCATCGCCACCAACAGCTGCCTCAACGCCATCAAGGCGAGGTCGTCAGCGCATCGCATTCTCGAGCAGCCCGGCCGGCCACCGACCGAGGGGCACGCCGCTGGCGGGCCCGCCACTGAGCTCTCCTGGCTGGAGCCGTACCCGGACGCCGAACTGCCGGATCTTGTCGACGGCGAGCCCGGCCCGGACGCGCGCTACGAGACCCGCGAAGCCGTGCAGCTTGCCTTCGTCGCCGCGATCCAGCTTCTGCCGCCCAGGCAGCGCGCCGCGCTGCTTCTGTGCGACGTGCTGGGCTGGTCGGCGCTCGAGACGGCGCACTTGCTGGGCGGCACGACCGCCTCGATCAACAGCGCCCTGCAACGCGCCCGCGCGACGCTGGCGATGCATTATCCGCAGGGACGCCCCCTGCAGCGCGAGCGGCCCAATCGCGAAGAGAGCCTGCTGCTCGAACGCTACATGCAGGCCTGGCAGGCCGCCAATCTCGACGGCTTCATCGAGCTGCTGCGCGAGGACGCCACCTACCACATGCCGCCATGGCTGGACTGGTATCAGGGGCGCGAGGCGATCCACAATTTCTTCAAAACCGTCTGGGGCAATTTCGCCGGCTACCATGCCGTCGCGACGAGGGCCAACGGCCAGCCCGCCGTTGCGGTCTATGCCCGGCGCCATCGGGAACCCGAATGGCGCGCGCAGTCGCTGCATGTCATCGAACCGGCCGATGGCCGGATCGCCTCGCTGACGGTCTATGTCGGCCCGCTCGCGGCCGAACTGTTCGCCGCCTTCGGCCTGCCGCCCGTCTGGCCCGCGCCGAACAAATGATCGTTACGCCCCTCTCCTGACGGAAAGCTGTCAGGAGGCCTGGCCTATAGATCGGTTGGGAGCCGGCCACGGCTTCAACGATCAAGGAGCCACGCGATGAATTTCGTCTCAGTCCGCATCATCACGTCAGACGTCCAGCGTCTCGTGCACTTCTATGGTGAGATCACCGGCATGCCCGTGACGGTGTACACGGAAGACTTCGCGGAACTGGCGACGCCGGCCTGCACGCTGGCGATCGGCAGCACGCGCACCTTGATGCTGTTCGGCGGCGACATCGCCCGCCCTGCCGACAACCACACGGCCATCCTCGAATTCCGCGTCGGCGACGTCGATGCGGAATTCGCCAGGCTCTCGGACCTCCTCAGGGATGTTACGGTGCAGAAGCCGACCACCATGCCCTGGGGCAACCGCTCGCTGCTGTTTCGCGACCCGGATGGCAATCTGGTCAATTTTTTCACGCCGGTAACCGCCGAAGCGATCAGGAAGTTCGACAAATAAAGCGTTGCCGTCCGGCTATCGGCGGCAGGCACCTGGCCATCGGCGCTAGCTGGTGGTTCAGTACGGATTTCCTGTCGCCGCAACGCTTTCCTTGCGCAGGTATGCCCAAAGGTCGAGTGCGCCCGGGCGTATGTCGTGGGGATAGTCCAGTCGAGCAACATCTTCGCTGGTGGTCCATGGTGCCGGAAAGTCGGCGGCCACTTCGGCTCCGACGATGCGGACATCGTCAAGGTTCTCTTCGGCGATCTCGCCGTCAAACACAAAGCGGAGCTTGATCTCCACGCCTGCCCAGCCGCAGATAACCGCCCGAAGGTTGGGCGAAACGGCACCCAGAAGCGCGCGTTGCACGGAAAGCAGCAGCCTCGGCTGAATGTCATGCATGGTCGTGATCTGCTTTCAGCCGTTCTATTTCTGGTTCCATTTGCGAACCACCGGCTCGCTCAAATCATGCTCGTAGCCAAGCACGCTGATGCTGGCCGTATCGAGCACGAACAGCGCGCCGCCCTCGGGCGGCAGGCCGATCCAGCGCGCCGCCAGCACGCGCAGGAAATGTGCGCTGGAAAACACCAGGATCGAGCCGCCAGCGTCACGAAGCTGTCCGATAATCCTGTCAGCGCGCGCGCCGACATCGGCCGCCATCTCGCCCTTCGGACAGCCATCGCGAAACACATTCCAGCCGGGCCGCTCGGCCAGGATCTGTTTCGTCGTCAGCCCCTCATAGGCGCCGTAGTCCCACTCCTGCAGATCGTCCTTCTTGACGCTCTGCGCGCCGAAGCCGGCCAGCACGCTGGTGTTGTAGGCGCGCTGCGACGGGCTCGACCACACCGCCGAAAACGACAGGCCCTTGAGCCGCTCGGCGACACCCCGCGCGGCGGCCTCGCCGGCCGGCGTCAACGGCATGTCGGTGCGGCCGGTATGCTGCCCCGAAAGGCTCCACGCCGTCTCGCCATGCCGGACCAGATGGATTTGGGGATACGCGCTGCTCATGGGATGCCTTTCAATGTCGCCGGCACCTTAAGCGACGATGCGGCAAAGGGGAATCCGCTTGGTACAAAACTGCGTGGTCGCCTGGCCCTGATCCGCATCAGGCTGGCCCTGTGATCAGCCCGATGCCGCAACTATATCAAGGTCAGCCTCCACAAGGCTCCCCGCCCTCAAGGGCATTTGCCCTTGCACAACAGGTCATGTCATCATGTACAAACATTTGCTTATTGCCACGGACGGATCGGAACTGGCCGACAAGGGCGTTGCCCACGGCCTGACGCTGGCCAAGGGCCTCGGCGCCTCCATCACCTTCGTTACCGTCTCCGAACAATTCCCGATCTTCGCCTGGGGAGGCGCCATGGCCGGCTATGCCGCTGGCGATGAACTGGCCGCCTATCAGGAAGAAGCACGCAAATACGCCAAGGAGGTTCTCGACAAGAGCAAGGCGTCGGCGGACGCCGCCGGCGTCTCCGCGGAGGTCGTGCATGTCGAGGACAAGCGGCCAGCCGAAGCCATCCTGGAGCTGTCGCAGGCCCTGGGCTGCGACCTGATCGTGATGGCCTCGCATGGGCGCCGCGGACTGGGCAAGCTGCTTCTGGGCAGCCAGACGGCGGAAGTGCTGTCCTACACGGAGGTCCCGGTGCTGGTGGTGCGGTAGGGTCTGCTGCGAAGCACGGCTACAGCACCACCTCCCCCACGAGATACACCCCCAGCGCCAGCAGCCCGGCGAAGAACACCGTGCGGAAGGTCTCGACGCTCATTGTCCGGCGCAGCGCCTGGCCGGCGAACATCCCGGCCAGCGCCGGCGCCAACGCCAGGATCGACCCCGCCAGTTGCGCGCTCGGCGATGCCAGGGCGCCGGTCCTGAACAGCCCGATGGCGAGCGCTGCCGCCGACACGGTGAAGGACAGGCCGAGCGCCTGGATCAGGTCTTCTTTCTCGAGCCGCAGCGATTGCAGATAGGGCACCGCCGGGATGACGAAGACGCCGGTGGCGCCGGTGACCAGCCCGGTCGCCACGCCGACCAGCGGTGACATCAAGGCCTCGTGGCGCGCCGGCGTGGTGAAGCCGGCCTTGGCAAGGCCGAGGATTGCATAGAGCACCAGCGCCACTCCCAGCCCCGCCGAGGCCGCGCCCGTATGCGTGCCCGTCAGCAGGCCGGCGCCGACTACGGTGCCGAGCATCACGCCGGCCATCATCGTCCACAGCCGCTTGCACAGGCCGCCAAAGGATGGCCCGGTCAGCAATTGCCAGAGATTGGTGACCAGCGACGGGATCAACAGCAAAGCAGCGGCCTGCGCCGGCGGCATCGTCACCGCCAGCAGGCCCATCGCCACGGTTGGCAACCCCATGCCGACCACGCCCTTGACGAAGCCGGCGGCGAGGAAGACGGCGCCGATCCAGGCGAGGACGCCGGCGCTCAGCATGATCGTATCTTCAGGGCCGGATCAGTCATGCAGCAGCATGTCCGTCGCGTCGGCCTCTGGCGTCGGCTTTGCCGGCGCGGCATCGCGGCTGGTGGATGCGACCGTCGCCGCGCATCCCCGCAGGCCTGGCTCCGCGCGCGCCATGGCAAAGCCAGCCACGGCAACAGCCAACGCAATCGCCGTGCTTTCAAGAATGCCGAGCCGGCCTGATGTTCGTTCGTTCATCACACTTCTCCTTCGAAACTGTTTGACGAACATCCCGGCCGATCACAATGTGGAAGTTGCGCTGCCAGCCTTCGGCTAGGACGAAGGCTGGAGGGCGACCGCCTCCCCCGGGGCGCCGAATCTTCACAGGAGCAAAAGAATGCGCTTCGATCTGGTCGATCTCAGGCTGTTCCTGCTGGTGGCCGAACGCGGCAGCATTAC
>NZ_RZRQ01000392.1:0-4986 GCF_003997785.1 Mesorhizobium sp. M7D.F.Ca.US.004.01.2.1
TAAAATATTCCGGCGATCTGGCCAAGGCGCTCGCCGCCGGCGCAAGTGCCGCCATGATCGGCTCGCTGCTGGCCGGAACCGATGAAAGCCCGGGCGAGGTCTATCTGCACCAGGGCCGCTCCTTCAAGGCGTATCGCGGCATGGGCTCGGTCGGCGCCATGGCCCGTGGCTCAGCCGATCGCTACTTCCAGGCCGAGGTGCGCGACACGCTGAAACTGGTCCCGGAAGGCATCGAAGGGCAGGTTCCTTACAAAGGACCTGTGTCTGGCGTGCTGCACCAGCTTGCAGGCGGGCTGAAAGCCGCTATGGGTTATGTTGGTGGCCGCGACCTTGCCGATTTCCGCGAACGCGCCACCTTTGTGCGCATATCCAATGCTGGACTTCGTGAAAGCCACGCCCATGACGTCACGATTACCCGCGAAAGCCCGAACTATCCCGGCGGAGCCTGACCAGTACGGGCTCGGGCGGAGCCTGACGGCGACGATCCTGCGGCTGTCGCGCCATGTGGGCGCGCTCTGTTTCCTGTCGGCGGTGGTTTTCATCGCCATGACGGTGCTGGAATTCTTCTACTTTCGCCAGTTGAGCGGTGGCTTGCCGTCACTCGACATGCGTATTTTCGGCTTCACCCCGGACGAAGGCATGGCCTGGCTGACGGCGCTCGGCCGGCGCGGTGGCGAGATCATTCTCGTCTGGCACTATCTGACCTTCGATCTGCTGTTCCCGGCGCTGCTGTCGGTGACGCTGGTCAGCCTGATCCTGGCAACCGGTCGGCGATTAAGGGCTTTCCGTGTGTTGCCGGGGCAGCTGCAGTCGATCTTCGCGCTGGTTCTGGTTCTGCCCTACACGCTTGCCGACTACGTCCAGAACATCGCGGTGGCGCGGCTTCTGTCAGATTTCCTGTCGGCGAACCCGGATTCGCTGTCTTTCGCCTCGTTGCTGATCGTGACCAAATTCGCGCTTTTAGCCATCCCGGCGATCGTCATTGCCGCCTTCTGGCTGGCAGGCCAGGCACGCCAGGCTTGATGCCGCACACAAAGCCCACCCGGGCAGGGGGCACTTCATGAACCAGACCACGATCTTTTGGCCTGTTCTGGCGCATGTGCTGCTGATCTACATCGTCTACTGCGTCCTGGGTCGGCGCAGATACGGCGCAGTCAGGTCAGGCGAAGCCAAAGCCGGTCAGTTCAAGGTGCGCTCGACCGAGCCGGCCTCCAGCATCACCGTTGCCGCCAATCTCACCAACCAGTTCGAGCTGCCGGTGCTGTTCTATGTGCTGTGCCTGACGCTGCACCTGACCAACGGCGTCAACTATCTGACCCTGGCGCTGATGTGGATTTTTGTCGCGTCGCGCTATTTCCATGCCTGGGTTCACCTGACGAGCAACAACCTGCTGCTGCGCAGCCGGTCTTTCTTCGTCGGAGCGGTGATTCTTCTGCTGGGATGGATCTGGTTCGCGCTGCACCTGCTCGGCGTGGTTTGAGCAGGTGTTTACCCTCCCCAAGGGGAGGGTAGCTCCGCAAAGCGGAGCGGTGTGGGGGTACAGCGGCTACAGGTCGAACACGGCGATCTTGCGCTTGTCGAACTTGATGCCGATCTCGCCGCGCACCAGCTTGAGCGCCGCCTCGCCGAACACCGCGCGCCGCCAGCCCTGCAGGGCCGGCACGTCGGCATCCTCGCCCTCGGCGGCGATGCGATCGATGTCGTCGCTGGAGGCCAGCACTTTCGAGGCCACGCCTTCCTTTTCGGCGACGATCCGCAGCAGCACCTTCAACAGTTCCGCCGCAGCGCTCGAGCCCTCGGGCGGCTGGAAATTCTTCGGCAGCTTCGGCATCTGCTCTTTGGGCAAGGCAAGCGCGGTGTTGACCGCGCCAAGCAGCGCCGTCGCCGTCGAGGAACGCTCCCAGCCTTTCGGCGTGGTGCGCAGCTTGCCAAGGGCTGCCGCGTCGCGCGGCGCCTGCTGCGCCACCTCGTAGATCGCGTCGTCCTTGAGCACGCGGCCGCGCGGCACGTCGCGTTCGCGCGCCTCGCGCTCGCGCCACGCCGCCACGCCCTGCACGATCGCCAGTTCCTGCGGCTTGCGCAGCCGCATCTTGAGGCGCTTCCAGGCGTCCTCGGGGTGCGGATCATAGGTCTCGCGCGAGGTCAGGACCTCCATTTCCTCGTTGAGCCAATGGGCGCGGTTTTCTCGCTCCAGTTCGGCGCTGAGGTGTTGATAGACCTCGATCAGATGGGTGACGTCGGCCAGCGCGTAGTCGAGCTGCTTGTCGGAAAGCGGCCGGTGGCGCCAGTCGGTGAAGCGCGACGACTTGTCGAGCCGCGCGCCGGTGATCCGCTGCACGAGCTGATCGTAGGAAACACTGTCGCCGAAGCCGCAGACCATCGCCGCCACTTGCGTGTCGAACACCGGATGCGGAACCAGATCGCCGAGATGGACAATGATTTCGATGTCCTGCCGCGCGGCGTGGAAGACCTTGACCACCGCTTCGTTGGCCATCAGCTTGAAGAACGGCTTCAGGTCGATATCAGGCGCCAGCGGATCGATCAGCGCCGTCACGCCGGGTGCGGCCATCTGGATCAGGCACAGAATCGGCCAAAAGGTCGTTTCTCGAATGAATTCGGTGTCGACGGTGACGAAATCCGACTTTTCGAAAGCGGCGAGAACGGTCTCGAGTTCTTTCTGGGTGGTGATGACGTGCATCAAATCGCTTTTGGCAGGAGTAAGGTCTTCCTAGATTTCAGCCGGCGGGGCTTTCGTCAAGCTTTGGCGCTATCGTCACGACCCAACCTGCCCGTCGGAATCGCTGTTTCTCTTGGCCAGCCGCGCGAAAACCGTCGAGGTACGCAAGAGTGCGGTGAAGCGGCTGCGCCTGCCTGCCGGCACGCCGGACCGGGCCTGCATCCGGTAGAGGATGACGGCGATGAAGATCGCATAGACCACGGCGCTGAACACGAACAGCGCGCTAGGCCCGAAATACTGCATCGCCGTCGAGGCGGCGAACGGGCCGCCAATGGCGCCGAAGGAATAGAACAGCATCAAGGCCGCATTGATCAGCACGAACTCGCCCGTGTCGGCGCGGTCGTTGGAATGCGCCGCCGACAGCGAATAGAGCGGCATGGCGAAACAGCCGAAGATGAAGATGATGATGAAGTTGAGCAGCGGATTGCTGCCAGCGATGAACACCAGCGCCAGTGCCGAAACCATCGCGCAGCAGGTCGTTATCAGCAGCACCCGGCGCCGGTCCCAGCGGTCGGAGAGATAGCCGAGCGGATACTGGATGATGGCGCCGCCGAAGATGCCGACGCTGACGAAGGTGACGACATCGGCGACCGACATGCCGATCTGCTCGGCATACACCGGCGACAATGTGCGAAAGGCGCTGTTGGTGACGCCGACTGCTATGCAGCCGAAGCAGCCCAGCGGCGAAATCCGCCAGACGCGCGCCAGGTCGAGCTTGACGTCTTCGGGCGGCGTCGGATTGGAGCGGTCGCCAAGCGAGACCGGCACCAGCGACAAGGTGATCATGATCGACATGATGGCGAAGATGGTGAAGCCGCCGGCGCCGAAGACCGGGATCAGGAACTGGGCGCCGGTGACGGAACCGGTGTCGACCATCCGGTAGATCGCCAGCACGCGGGCGCGATCCTTGTTGGCGACGCCGGAATTCAGCCAGCTTTCGACGATGGTGAACAGCCCGGCAAAGC
This sequence comes from Mesorhizobium sp. M7D.F.Ca.US.004.01.2.1, assembly GCF_003997785.1. Taxonomy (NCBI): domain Bacteria; kingdom Pseudomonadati; phylum Pseudomonadota; class Alphaproteobacteria; order Hyphomicrobiales; family Phyllobacteriaceae; genus Mesorhizobium; species Mesorhizobium sp. M7D.F.Ca.US.004.01.2.1. Next base: position 3,703 of record NZ_RZRQ01000392.1, read on the forward strand.
AGAAACCGCCGGCAAAGCGCACCGCGCACCACATTACCGGATCGGGAACCAGCACCAGCAGCAAGGTGCCCGCCGAGGCGATCGCTGCCAGCGCCGAAAATGCCCTGATATGGCCGACCGCCTTCATGATGCGGGTGATCGCCAAGCAGCCGAGCAGGAAGCCGGCGAAATAGAAGGTGCCCATCAGGCCGATGTCGGAAGCGGAAAACCCTTCCTGTGCGCCGCGCAGCGCGATCAGCGTGCTCTGCAGCCCATTACCGCCGAGCAGGATGCCGGCGGCGAGAAGGAGCGGGATCAGCGGACGGATGGAGGACATGAAGCAATCACGTGTCGGTGATCCCTTCTTGAACCATCGCCTTGGCCAATACCAGCGGCAATTCCCGGCTAACTACAGCGAGGATATGTCCAATTGCTCGTGGCAGGTCTGCCACGCCACGAGAACGGTCAAGCCTCGCCGGTCCGCGCCAGCATCTTGTCCCGCGTTGGTTCGAGCGGCTCGTCCGCCGGCGCGGCGGATTTGTCCGCGGCTGGCCGCCGGCCAAGCGATCCAGAGGTCAGCAGGCTGAGGACGACGAAGGGGACGCCGATGCCAAAGGCCGAGCGGATGCCCCAATGGTCGGAGACGAAGCCGAGCAGCGGCGGGCCGAGCAGGAAAGCGACGAAGGAGATCTGCGACAGCGCCGCGACATTGATCGCCGCCGGCCGATCCGTCCGCTGGGCGGCGGCCGAGATCGCCAGCGGGAAGAGGGCACTGGTGCCGATCCCCAGAAAGGCAAAGCCCAGCATGGAGAAGAACGGCGCAGGCGAGAAAAAGATAATCAGCACGCCGGCGGCCATCATCACCAGCAGCACCCGCGCCACGCCGCTCGGCGAATTGCGGTCGACGAAACTGTCGGCGAAGAAGCGCGTGGTTGCCTGGGAAAAGGCGAACAGCGCCACGGTGAAGCCGGCGACGAAGGGGCCCGATTCGAACACGGTGCGCATGTAGATCGCCGACCAGTCGATGCTGGCGCCTTCCATCAGCATCGCGGAGAGCGTCACGGCCACGAGGACGAGGATCGGCAGCGTCGGCCGCGCCAGCACGGGCGCCTTCTCGCCGGTGCCGGCGAAGCGGCTCGGCGCCGGCTGGTAGCCGCCGAGGAACAGCACCATCGAGATCGCGACGATCGGCACGATCAGCGCCAGATGCAGTTGCGGCGATATGCCGAGATGCGCGAGCGCCGCGCCGAACAGGCCGGCGCCGAAAAAGCCCATGCTCCAGAACGAATGCGCGCGGTTCATGAT
>NZ_RZRQ01000393.1:0-4982 GCF_003997785.1 Mesorhizobium sp. M7D.F.Ca.US.004.01.2.1
CCGAAATCTACGCCCAGGGCGAAAAGGCCGGAGCCTTCTACCAGGTGGAATTCGGCGCCGTCCGCGTCTACCGCCTGCTTGCCGACGGCCGCCGGCAGATCAGTGCCTTTCACCTCGCCGGAGAGACATTCGGCTTCGAAGCCGACACGACGCACCATTTCTTTGCTGAAGCGATCAATTCCACCGGGGTCCGCGTCTTCCGCCTCACGGCTGGAGCGGACATGTCCCATCAGTTGCTGCCCCTGGCGCTAAAAGGGTTGACCAGAGCTCAGGAACACCTTCTGGTCCTGGGTCGCCAGAGCGCCATCGAACGCGTCGCCGCGTTCCTCGTCGACATAGCGGAGCGGCAGGGCGGATTGCGGCAGGTGGAACTACCAATGTCGCGTATGGACATCGGTGATTATCTCGGCCTCACCATCGAGACCGTGTCGCGGGTTTTCACCCGACTGAAGGACAAGGGCGTCATCCGCCTGCTCAACCTGCGCAGCGTCGAAATCGTCAAGCACGATGCGCTTCACAATATGAGCGAATGATCCGCGGTATTCAGTCAAGCGACCGCCGCCTCGGCCTCCGCAGTGATCGGCCGTGGATACGAAGGCGATCATCCTCGGGGTATTGACGACTGGGCATCGGCAACGGCGCAAGACAAGACCCGCGCTACCGCGGCGCGAGACCTCGCAAAACCGTCAAGACGACAGGCGGCTAACGCCGCAGCGCGTACACGCTTGCCATGTTTTCGCCGGCCATCGGCAGCGCCATGTCATCATCGAGAAGGCGCGTGATGCGGGCAAAGCCCGTGAACGCTTTCCTTGCTTCCTCGGCCGACATCTGGCCCGACAAAGCGGCCGAGCAGCAATTCAGCGCGCACCGATAAACCGGACCGCGCCGTCCCGTCGGCCATTTCCGCAAGAACACCATGGCCTCGGCAACACTATCGATTTCTTCAGCAGGATGCCCCTGCCCGCGCGAAATTCGCACAGGCGAAAAGAAATGCAGATAATCCATCGTTTCCTCCCGGTCGACCGCGATGCGCTCGATCGAACCCCACCAAACGCACAATCCGCCAGTTGGTTCCACAAAAAAATGGAATCTTTAAAAATCTGTCAAGCGAATGCGATCACCGCGCGCGGTGATGAATGTCGCCTATACCGTCGGGAAGTGGCAGGCGACTTTGCGACCCGGTCGGTATTCCCTCAGTTGCGGCCGCTCCGAACGGCAGCGCTCCGCTGCGATCGGGCATCGGGGGTGGAAACGGCACCCGGACGGAGGGCTGAGCGGGCTCGGTACGTCGCCGGTGAGGATGATGCGCTTGCGCGTTCCGCTGGGCGTCGTCTCCACAACGGGAACCGCCGAGATCAGCGCCTGGCTATAAGGATGGGCTGGTGCTGCAAACACCTCCTCCGCCGGCCCTTCCTCGACGATCGAGCCGAGATACATGACCGCGATGCGGGTCGACACCTGGCGCACGACGGACAAGTCGTGAGCGATGAAGATGTAGGTGAGGTGCAGCTTCTCCTGTAGCCTCTCCGAGGCGTTCGAGGCCATCTGGCGCGCCACCGACGACGTCAGCCTCTCCGAGGGCTCGCGCCACAGCAAGATCCAACGTGTCCGGGTCTTGTGCGTACCGGCCGTTCTGAACCTTTGGCTGGCGGACAGGTTACCGAACTTTCGCCGGTTGCATCCGTCCGTGGATCTGGAGATCTCCACTTCAGGCAAGCGGGCCAATTTCGATTTGGCCATTGTCGACGAGTTCGTTTACAAGGCCGGCCCGGCTTTGACACTGCTGATCCCACTGCTGCTGACGCCGGTCTGTGCGCCTTCGCTGCTGGAGGGGCCGGTGCCGCTGCGATCGCCAGCCGATCTGGTCAATCATCATCTGATCCATGAATGCGAGACCATGAGGTGGAAGCGGTGGTTGGAGCAGGAAGGTGTTTTGGACACGACGCCGAAATCCAGCACAACACTGGATGACTGCACGCTGATCATGCGCGAGGCGATCAATGGCGCCGGAATAGCGCTTGCGGACACGATGATGGCGCAAGATTTTCTGCAGCAAGGCAAACTTGTCGCCCCGTTCCGTGCCCGCCACACCTACCCGGCCGGCATTTACCTGCATCAGCGCCGCAGCATCGGCAACAAGCCAGGCACCGGCCTGTTTCAGGATTGGCTGCTCGCCGAAGTCGCGGACCACAAGCGGGTGATGACCCTCGCTTAGACGGACTCTGCCGTTGCCGGCGGATGTCGGGAGTGCCGGGAGCTGCTTCAGATTGAAATCCCAACGTCGAATTTCGAATCATCGATCGCCAAGTGCAGAGGCGGCCCACCATCGCGGCCCGTCGATAATCGCAGTTCGCATTGAATATCTTTAAGGCCAAAGCCGGCAAATAGGTTGCTTGTCCGTTCCCCTGCGTCAGGCTTAACCTGCACGCGGCCAACGCGTGAGGGCGCGTGCTGCAAAAGGGGAACATTGCAATGACAATACAGGGTGCTTCACCTGATCTGTACAACGAGGATCTGGCTCCAGCCAAAATCCGAAACTGGGGACCATTCTCGATCTTCAACGTCTGGACGTCGGACGTTCACAGCCTCTGGGGCTACTATCTGGCGGCAAGCCTGTTCCTGTTCTGCGGCGGCTTCGTCAACTTCATCATCGCCATCGGCATCGGTTCGCTGATCATCTACGTGATGATGAACATGGTCGGCTATGCCGGGGTCAAGACCGGCGTGCCCTACCCCGTGCTAGCCCGCGCCTCCTTCGGTATCTGGGGCGCCAACATACCGGCGCTGGTGCGCGCCGTCGTCGCCTGCTTCTGGTATGGCGCACAGACGGCCGCCGCCTCCGGCGCCATCGTGGCGCTTTTGATCCGTTCACAATGGTTCGCCGACTTCAACGCCAGCACGCATTTCCTCGGCCATACTGGCCTCGAAGTGATCTGTTTCGTGGTCATCTGGGCGCTGCAACTGCTGATCATCCAGAACGGCATGGAAACAGTGCGCCGCTTTCAGGACTGGGCCGGGCCAGCGGTCTGGGTGATGATGCTGGTGCTGGCGATCTATCTCTGCGTCAAATCCGGGAGATTTGCCTTCACCAGCGACATCCCGATGGATGTGCTGCTGGACAAGACCAAGGATGCGGGCGTGCCCGGCACGCCGGGTTCCTGGACATCGCTGTTTGCGGTGGCGGCGATCTGGGTCACCTACTTTTCCGCGCTCTATCTCAATTTCTGCGATTTCGCCCGTTACGCGCCAGACAAGGCATCGCTGCGTAAGGGCAACATCTGGGGCTTGCCGATCAACCTGATCCTGTTCTCGCTGGTCGCCGGCGTCACCACCATTGCCGCCTTTGACGTCTATGGCGAAGTGCTGCTGCATCCCGACCAGATCTCGGCGAAATTCGACAGCTGGTTCCTGGCAGCACTCGCAGCCTTGACCTTTGCAGTAGCAACACTCGGCATCAATGTGGTGGCAAACTTCGTCTCGCCGGCCTTCGACTTCTCCAACGTCTTTCCCCGGCAGATCGACTTCAAGAAGGGCGGCTACATCGCGGCCATCATCGCGCTCGTGCTCTATCCCTTTGCGCCATGGGAAGGCAGTGCAGCTTCCTTCGTCAACATCATCGGCGCGACGATGGGGCCGATCTTCGGGGTGATGATGGTCGACTACTATCTGATCCGGAAGGGCGAGGTCGACGTCGAGGCGCTCTATCGCGAGGACGGCGAGTTCCGCTTCCAGGGCGGCTGGCACGTCAACGCCTTCATCGCAGCCGGCATCGGCGCCATTTTCTCATCGATCCTGCCGAACTTCACCAACTGGCTGCCGTCCTGGTGGGGCGTCTATGGCTGGTTCTTCGGCGTGGCGATTGCCGGCATCATCTACTATGTGCTGCGCACCGCCGCTTTGGGCGCCGGAGCGAAGACGGCAAAGGCTTGAAAATGAGGCAGTAGGTGCTGGCGAGCAGAGAACAGCTTGCCTACTGCCTACTGCCTACTGTCCACCATCTCGACCAGTCTGCGCACGGTGTTCCAGTTGCGCGAGGTGCCGATGCCCATGCGTTTGTGGTTGGTCGCCGCAAGCAGCCGCGAACTTGGCCTCTCGCGTGAAAAGACGACCCAGATGTCTCCGCCGACCGACACAACCTTCTCGTTCTCGGCGATATAGGTTTGGAGCGCCGCCACGGCGTCCACGGGTGCAGGTTTGCGCATCACCCGCACGGCCACCTGGTCGCCTGCCTCGGCGGATTCGTCCGGAAACGGATTGCCGGCGGCAAGCTTCAGCCAGTCCTCGGCACCGCGCACGATGATATCGACATGGCGGCCGAAGGTCTTTTCGAAGGCTGCTTCCAGCCGCCGTTCCAGATCGGCGATGTCCGTTGCCGGCGCCTCGAACAACAGATTGCCGGTCGCCACCAGCGTGCGCGGGTTGTTCAGCCCGAGCTCCTCGGCCATGGCCTTGAGGTCGGCCATGACGACCCGTCGCCCCTCGCCCAGGATGATGCTGTAAAGCAGCGCGACATAGGTCTGCATAGTCCGACCGGCCTAGAGCATGATGCCGAAAAGTGTGAAGCGGTTTTCTCGGACAAACGGGCACCGTTTGTCCAGACATCATGCTCTATCTCTTTGATTTAGAGCTACACTAGTCGGCTCTGTTCCACCGCCGCCTCGATGAAACTGGCAAACAGCGGATGCGGGTCGAGCGGCCGGCTTTTCAGTTCCGGGTGATACTGCACGCCGATGAACCAGGGATGGTCGGGATACTCGACCGTTTCCGGCAGCACGCCGTCGGGCGACATGCCGGCAAACACCAAGCCGCAATCCTCGAGCCGCTCCTTGTAGTCGACATTAACCTCGTAGCGGTGGCGATGGCGCTCGGAAATCTGCGTGTCGCCATAGATCTCGGCGATCTTGGATCCCTTGGCGAGCTCGGCCTGATAGGCGCCGAGCCGCATCGTGCCGCCGAGATCGCCGGTTTCGCGGCGCTTCTCC
>NZ_RZRQ01000394.1:0-4957 GCF_003997785.1 Mesorhizobium sp. M7D.F.Ca.US.004.01.2.1
GGCGATGCCCGCGCGTCCGTGGCTATCGAAACGTTCGGATCAATTTTCGCCGGCTTCGGCATTGTCGAGCTTTTCAAGGGTCTCGGCATTGTAGGCCATGTTCACCTTCTTGCCGGCCTTGTCGACCGCATAGACTTCGTAGCAACCCTTCTCGACCTTGATCTGGCGGACGGTGAGGCCTTCGCTAGTCAACTGCGCCTCGAGCGTTGCCTTGGGCTTGAACTGTGATTTCGGGGCGGTGCTGCAGCTGCTGCCGGCAGCGAGCGCCGGTCCTGCGACCATGCCGGCGAGAGCGGCGAGAACGAGTGTGCGATACATGATGGCTCCATTCGGGAGGTTGGGCGCGAATGTCGCGCCTGCGGTTGGGATTTCGATCAGCCGTGTCCAGACGGCGATTTCACCGTCATTGGTGCGACATAGCCAATTCAACCTGACAACTGGCTGACAGCTGCATCGCGCCGCAGATGGGCTCGCGCCGGACAGTTTGATTTGGCGCAAGGACGGAGGGTGACTCCGCGAGCAGGATGACGGTCGGGACGTAGAGCGCTTCGGCTGCCGTCCTGAAGGAGATTGCCATGAAAACCATTTTGAGGAGAGCAGCGCTCGGGCTTGCCGCCGCGATGCTCATGGCCGGCAGTGCCGGCGCCGTCCAGGCTGCTTCGCTTGTGCAGGTCTCGCTGTGGGACAAAGGCGCGAGTGCGGAGATGCCAATGGGGCTCGCCTATGCGACACCGGGACTCGATATCGCCAAGGCGACCATGGGCATCAGGACTTTGCCTGGCGCGGTAAAGGCCGGGGACGTCACATTCAATGTGAAAAATGACTCCAAGGACACCGTTCACGAAATGATCGTGATGTACCTTGCCGATCCCGGAAAGCCGCTTCCTTATCTTGAAGCCGAGAACCGTGTCGACGAAGACAAGGCTGGCGACAAGGGCGAAGTTTCGGAGCTTGATCCCGGAAAATCAGGCACATTGACCGTCGAGTTGAAGGCTGGAAAATACCTGCTTATCTGCAACGTGCCAGGTCATTATGGAGCCGGCATGTGGGCTGAATTCACCGTCGAGCCATAGGCCCTGAAGCAGGCAGCCCTTGGGGGGCTTTAGATTGTCCCGGTTTCCGGATCGCCACGCTATAGCCCTCGCTCCCCAAGCTTGCGCATCTGCCGGATCCACTTCGCCCGCGTCGCCTCGCTGGAAGCCGCGACCATGCCGAACAAGGTCTCGCGCACCGGACTGATGCCGACAAAATGCAGGATGCTTCGCTTCATGCCGGCGATGCCGTGTCCGAGGAACCATAGGCGGTAAAGAATTGAGGGCATGCCCATCGTCACCACGACGCGCGCAGAGCGGCCGCGAAGCAGTGTCTTGGTGAAACCGCCGCCCTTGTCCGGGTAGGCAAAGGCCGTCCCTGGCCGCATCACCTGTTCCAGAAATGCCTTGAGCATGGCCGGCATGGTTCCGAGCCACAGTGGGAAGACAAAGACGATATGCTCCGCCCAGACGATCGCCTCGGCTGCATCCCTCAGCTCGTCGGGAACCGCACCATGTTCGAACTCCTGCATCGTCCGCAGCATCGGAAAATCAAGCGCTGCCAGATCGACCCGGCGGACAGCATGTCCTGCCTTTTCCGCGCCCTCGCCATAGGCATTGGCAAGACCGCGGCAGAGCCGGTCCGGGGATGGGTCGGGATGGCCGACCACAATCAGGATGCGTCGTGACATGGTCTACTTCCACGGGGCCTGGCCCCGAAGCATCAGGGCCGCTCGACCCGTGCCACCTGGTAGGTGTGCATGGCGCCGTTGCGCTCGATAGACACATATTCGCCGGTCACGAACCGTTCGTCGCCAAGATGAAAGCCGACCTCGTCGTCGCGATCGCCTTCGGCATAGTCGAAATACCACTGTCCGCCTGGCTTGCGCCTCAGCCGGCCGATCAGGTCTTCCTCGCCGGTGCGAAAGCGGCGAACACGGCAAGAGGCCCTGTGCGATTTCCACTCTTCCGCGTCGATCCGGCCTTCGCCGGTCAATGGAGCCAGCACATCGTAGCCCTCTTCGCGGTCGCCTTCCGGATGGCCTTTTTCGCGGGCGAGCAGCAGCCGGACATGGCGGAATTTTGGGGTGAGATCCTTCAAATTGGTCATGGCGAACTCCTTTTAAGGAGTTCAATAGAGCCGTAGCTGGGCCTGCCCCTTGATCCGCATCAAAGTGGTTCGAGAACCGCGCTTTTATCCCGGACCAAACAACAACATTGCGCCGTAGCCGGCGGTCGCAGCGGCCAGGGTTGCGCCGGCCAGCGGCAACCAGAACCTGATCGGGCCGGCAAATACCGCCAGTGACAGGCGGCCGATCGCGTTTGCCGCCAGCGCCGCCAGCACCGCCTGACCGATAGTCTCGACAGGGACCGAATGCTCGACCAGCCGCAAGGCACTGAGCACAGAGACGTCGACATCGAACGTACCCGCCAGCGCCGAGGTCGCCAGCAAGCCACGGCCGCCGAATTGAGCGGCCAATGCAGCGCTCGTGGTCGCGACAACCGCGAACAGCAGGGCGAACAGCAGCAACGGGCCCAACTCGAATGGGTTGCGCGCGATAGCGCTGCCTTCACCATTTCCGCTGTCGCGAGCGAGCAGCAATGCCCCGCAGACAGCGAAGGCGAGCGCCGAGGCAATCGCCGGAATGCCCGCCGAAGCGAATACGCTCGGCTCGATGATCAGGACCACGGCACAAACGCGGAGCACCGAAACCATGGCCGCCAGCGAAGCCGCCCCGGCAAGCGGCAGAGGGTTGCTTGCCGACATGGCGTTGCGGGCAAGCGCTAAGGTCACGGCGGTGGAAGAGACGATCGCGCCGGCGAGCGAACTGACCAGAAGACCACGCGTATTTCCCAGAATGCGAACAGCCACATAGCCGGCGAACGAAATTGAGGCCATCAGCACCGTCAGGAACCAGACCTCCCACGGATTGAAACCGCCCCACGGGTCCATCGTCCGGTTCGGCAGTAAGGGCAGCACGATCGCCGTCATCACCGCCAGGATCAGCGCGGAACGAAGTTCGACCCAGGTCAGTCGCTTCAAAAGACCGTGCAGGACCTCGCGGCTGGCCAGGATTGCCGCCAATGCCGCCCCACCGGCAGCAGCCGCTCCATAATCACCGGCGACGGAAAGCGCGCCAAGCGCGAAAACGCCGAGGCCAGCGATCACGCTCGTGACGCTGAAATCTTCGTCATGGGCAGCCTCGCGCGCCTTGTACCAGGCGAAGACAGCGGCAAAAGCGATGAATCCGCCGACCAGCACCGATACCGCATCGAGCGCTTCGGCGAGTGCGGCCAGAATGCCGCCGAGCAGGCCGGATATGCCGAACGTGCGAATGCCAGCCGTGCGGCTGCGATCAGGTGCATCCCGCTCCTGCCAGCCACGCTCCAAACCGACGAGCAGGCCAATTGCCAAGGCCAGTCCGAGCCGGGCGATGAGGGGATCCATGGCGCGGAACTTCAGGCGGCGACCGTCGGCAGGCGGTCGCGAACCCACCTGACGATCTGGCCTGCCGTCATTGCGCCGGATGTACGCGCGATTTCGCGCCCGCCATGGAAGAGGATCATCGTCGGGATGCCTCGAATGTCGAGCCTTGCCGCAACGGCCTGCTCATTGTCCGAATTGAGCTTGATCAGGCGAACATGCGGCTCCAGCTCGGTGGCCGCGGCCTCATATGCCGGCGCCATCATCTTGCAGGGGCCGCACCATGGTGCCCAGATATCGACGACAACGGGCAAGCTGCTGCGCGCGATCTGATGATCGAAAGTCGCGGCGTCGACGTCTTCGGGATGCCCCGAAAACAGCCTGATCCCGCACTTTCCGCATTTCGCCTCCCTGGCATTGCGGGCCGGCGGCAGGCGGTTGACCCCACCGCATTTGCTGCAAACCACCAGATTCTGCTGTGCCATGGCCATTCACCGATTTTGCTGTGGTCCACTATGCGCGCCCGAGACGTCCATCGCCAAGAGTGCGCAGAGCGTTGAGGATGACCGCCACGTCGATCCCTTCCTGGAGCAATGCACCTGCCACCGGCGTGATCTGCCCCATGGCCGCAGCAATCATTGCCACGGCCGAGAGCGCCAACCCGACAACGATGCTTTGCAGGGCAATCGCACGCGTCCGTTGGGCAATCCGCACCGCCTCGGCAACAGGCTCCAGCCGGTCGGCGAGAATGATGACATCCGCTGCCTCGGATGAGGCCGTCGCCCCGCGCGCGCCCATGGCGACGCCAACCGTCGCGGCGGCAAGGGCGGGTGCATCGTTGATGCCATCGCCGACCATCATTGTTGGCGCCGTTGCTTTCTCGGCCTCGACCGTCGCGACTTTATCCGCAGGGACGGCATCGGCGACGATGACATCCAGATCGAGCCCGGAGGAAACATGCTTTGCTGCTGCACCGTCATCACCTGTCAGCATGACCATGCGCGTGATGCCAGCCGAGCGCAGATTGGCGAGCGCGTCGCGTGCATCAGGACGCAACGCATCGCCAAAGGTGAAAATGCCGGCAAGGTGTTTGCCGAGCGTGACAAAAACCCTCAACACCGGCTCATCCCGGTATCGTTCGTCGCCGCTTGTCGCCCATTTAGGCAGCGGCTTGTCGGCGAGCACGAGAGCCCGCGATCCCGCCGCGATCGACATGTTTTCGACCCGGCCCTTGAGGCCCGCGCCGCGATACTCGCGGACATCATGCGGATGCGAAAGCATCAGCTGCCTGCCGCGCGCCGCCCGGATGATCGAGTCGGCAAGCACATGATGCGAGGCCTGTTCCAACGATGCCAACAGCCGCAGCAGATGGTCGGTGTTGCGGCCGGGTGCAGCTTCGATTTCGATGAGCTCGGCGCCACCGATGGTCAAGGTGCCGGTCTTGTCGAAGATCGCGGTCCGAACCTGCGCGAGGGCTTCCAGCGCCGCCGAGCCTTTCATC
>NZ_RZRQ01000395.1:0-4949 GCF_003997785.1 Mesorhizobium sp. M7D.F.Ca.US.004.01.2.1
GTGGTGCACAGATCGCCCGCGGCGAGCCTGTTGGCCTGCGCAAGATATTTGACCCCAAGGGCGATGTTGGTCGCCGGTGCGCTCAGATCGTCCACGGAGCCTCGAAAGCCAAGCATTCTGGCCGTAGCCGGCATAACCTGCATCAGGCCGACTTCGCCATCGGCGCCCTGCACGCCGGGATCGAACCCGCTTTCGATCTCCATCACGGCATGCACCAGCATCGGCTCCAGGCCATAGATCGATGCCTGGCAGCTCGCAAACGCCTTGAATGTCTGCCGGGTCCACTCCGTGGCTGCGTCACAACGAGCCGGTCGCGGCAGATTGGACGACTGACGCTGTTCCACGGACGGTCGTTCCAGCCAGTTGGCGCGGGCCAGCGTGACAGTTAGGCCAAAGCCGACGAACACGATCGCGCCTGCGATCGCCTTCAAGAATGATCCGTCGGCTGTCATGATGGCCAACAGGCGGGTTCGCCTATCCGGTCAGTGCATGTACTCGACCATGCGATCGTGGAAACACTCGCACTTGTTGAGGGTGTCTTCGTCCTTATAGTTCGTCTTCAGATAGCCGTAAGCCATGCCGCAGGCGACCTTGGCTTCCGATGCCCAGACGAAGACGGGCCGGGACGAATTGATCCACTCCGAGCTGTTGGCGGCGGCGACCGACTCGTCCATCAGTTTCACCACCTGCTCCTTGAGGTCGACGATGTTGTCGTTCAGCACCAGGTTGGACGTGCCGACGGTGCGGCAATAGTCGGCCGTCGGACCTTCGATGATGTCGGCGGCGTAGCCCGTCGACCCGACTGCCAGCAACAGCGTCGCAGCGGAAACAAGCAGCCTTGCAGAACGTTTCATGTTGAGCTCCCCTAAATATTAGCGACGTATAACATAGTCGCGTAGCCATGCGCTATGGCGTTAGATCGTTGCCGTGTGTTGCACATGCGCCGTGTCGTCGTAGAGTATCGTGATCGTGCCGGCGGCAGGTGCGTTCTGCAACGCGGCGACGTCCACGAAATTGGCCGCATTGCCCGAACCAGTGGTATCGACGCTCAGCGTCTTCGTGTCGGCGTCGTAGTGCACATAATCATTGATGTTGCCCCCCGACGCCGTGTCGAACAGCGCGCTCAGATCGATCTTGTCGCCCTGACCACCAGGGCCGGTGCCATGGTAGTCGGTGATGAGATCCTTGATGTCGAGGTTGTCAAGCTTGAAGGTGTCGGCGCCCGTGCTGCCGGCGGTCGGCTCTGCCGGTGCAACAAGTGAGGTGTCGAGTTCGACCTCGACATAGTTGCCGGTCGTGCCGTCGGCCATGTGGAAGGTTCCGTTGCCTGTCACGGTCTGTCCGTCGATTTCGCCGACAGTCGGAGTAGCCGCCGTGCTGATGGAGACGATCCCGTTGTCAGCGAGGTGTGACAATTCCCCGGCGTCACTGATGCCGTTGGCATTGGCGTCCTTCCAGATCAGCAGGCTGTCGAAGGCGGTATCGTTGTGGTCGATGACACCGTCATGGTTGCTGTCGAGCGAAGCCAATGCCGCCGCGCCGCTGGCGAAATTGCCACCGCCGAAGTTCGGTGTGAACAGTTCGGTGCCATCGTCGATCTTGCCGTCATGGTTGAGATCGACCGCCAGCATCCCATCATGGGATGTGTTCCAGGCAACCTGATCTTTTACACCATCGCCATTGATGTCGAACTGGACGCCATGGCTGAGGTCGGAGAAGGCGAACCCATCGTGGTTGAGATCGAGGATGATGGGGTCGGTAGCGCTGTTGTAAACGACAAAATCTGTGCTGGTGAGCGCGTTAAGCTGCGATTGCGAGGTGATGTTGTCGAAGGTTGCCACCTGGGTGCGGCCGGCGGCGTCATTCCAATTCGTGTCGAACCAGAGTTCGCCATGTCCTGTGGTCGAGTTGAAGACAAGCACATAGGTGTTGGCTGCCGCCACGAGTGTCGCCGTTATTTGCGCCGACGTCTGCCCCGCGTCGATTTTAACGATATGCGTCGAGTCGCCGGCCGTGAGAGCAGAGATCGAGGTCCGGATCGAGAAGTCGTTTACATTGAGGGGGGTACCGGCGGAAGTCCCGATCGTGTTGACGAAATTGACGCTGCCGGTTCCGGTCAAACCCGTGTCCAGCAGGCCGATCTTGTCCGTCCCGACCACGAAGTCCTTGATTGTATCCATTCCGGTATTTGTTGCCATCCGGAACTGATCTACCCCAGTGCCGCCGGTCAGAGTGTCGTTGCCGGCGCCGCCAATGAGGATGTCGTTTCCATCGCCCCCGAAAAGAAGGTCATTGCCCCCACTGCCGTTCAATTTGTCGTTGCCGCTTCCCCCCGAAACTTGATCGTTTGCGCTGCCGGTGACGATCGTGTCGTTGCCAGCCGTGCCAGCCATTACATTTACCGCAAAGGCGTCGGTGGCCGTATCACCATCGCCGTCCTTGCCTGTCAGTTGGAACTGCAGCACATTGTCAGCTGGGTTCACCGTTGTGGTATATTCAAGAGAAATGCCAGTAATCTTGAAGTTGACATTGTTTGTTATGGCCTTGAATTCCACGTAGTCGACGGTCCGACTACTATCGATGTCAAAACTGACTGTACCGTTTCCGTCATAATTCACGGCTGTGGTGACCGGTGGACCACTCGTGTAAAAGACTTGGATTTGGAAATCGTCACCAGTAGACAAGCTTCCGCTTGAGGAAACTCCGATTGAGAGCGAACTCAAGGTCGAGTTCTCGAAGCCAGATTGCTGCTGGACGTCCAGTCGCAGGGTTTCGTCGAAATTCTCCTGGATGCTGTTGCCATTGATGCCGAGATCGGTCGATGAAATCGTCAACGTCGCAGGATCAGGGGCCGTTCCTGCGTCGTTGCCGTCCTCGTTCGTGGCAGTCAATACCAGGGAGAACGCGCCGCCAAAGTTTGACGCGGCGAATGTGTAGCTCGACAGACCGGATCCGCCAGAGATTCCACTGAACAGCGATCCGCTCGAAACTGTGAGCGCAGGTGCAGCAGTAACTAGCTGGAAGTCATAGGTGCCATCGTTCTGAACCGTGATTTCGAAAAAGGTCTTCGTAGTTCCACCGTCATCAAAGGTCGCTTCGTAGGTGGAGGTGGTACCGGATTTCAGGTGGAAATCGAAATCCGCTCCTTTGTTGGTCCAAGCAAGAGCGCCTGACCCGAACGAGTCAGCGAAAGCCGAACTGTCAGCACCGACTATGAAGTGGTAGTCTCCAGAAGTAACTGCACCAGCAATCCTGTTGACGGCTATATCGTCGACGCTCAGAGACGGCCCGTCATCGTTGACCTTGACGGTCAGCGAGGCATTGGCCGTGTCGTTGTCGCTGTCGGTGACCTTCACCGCAAAGTTTTCCCCGGTCGCCTGGTCGGCGGCCCCGGTCGCGGCAGGATTGGGGTTCGTCACGTGCTGCAGCAGCGTGTAGCTCCAGCTGTAGACACCACCGCTCGAAGTCACCGTCAGGTCACCATTGGTGCCATGCACGACGACCGGAACCGCAACGGTCGCAGCGGTCACATCCACGCCACCGACCTCGAGCTTCTGTAGGGTGTCGCCGCCCGTGGCGATGTTGAACGTGCCCGTTGTCGTCTCCGACTCGTCGCTGTGCAGAGCCGGAAGCGCCAGCTCCCCGCTACCGTCCGCAAGGCCCTTCTCGTCGACGACAGCGGTCGCGTCGACCGCCGGCGTCCCGCCGGTCGGCGTCACCGTGACCGTCGGTATCGAATCCGCCACCAGGGTAATCGTCGCCGTCGCCACCGACGAATCGCCATCACCGTCGATGATCTTGTACTGGAACGTCACCGTCCCTTCTTCGCCGGCAACCGGCGCGTAGGTGAAGGTGCCGTCATTGTGGTAGGTGACCGTTCCGGTGCCGCCCGCCAGCGATCCCGCGACAAAGCTCACCTTCGACGGATCGGTGATGGCCACCCCGTCCGCGCCGGGCACGTCGTTGGCAAACACGTTCACCGTCACGGGCGCGTTCTCGGTCGCCTGCGTGGCACTGTCATTATGCGCCGTTGGCACGTCGTCGACGATGGCGACCGCAAAGGTGGTGCTGGCCGTGTCGCCGTCGACATCCGTGACGGTAATGCTGAAATTGTCCGGAACCGTGTCGCTTTGATCAAATTCGGTTGTCGGATTCGGATGGGTGACTGATTCGGTCACCGTGTAATTGTATTCGATGGCACCCGTGCTCGGATTGTAGGAGACGATCGTCAGGAAGCCGAACTCCCCCGGGATCTCCTGGCCGACGCCGGTGACGGTGACGCCGTTGATGACGATCGACCCAATTCCATCCGGTGCGGTGATGCTGATCGTTCCATTGCCGGAGGTTTCCGAATGGCTCGGCGCGTCGCTGCCTGGCGATTGCGCCCCACCGCCATCAAGGCCGGTTTCGCTGGCCGCTTCGCTGGGAGCAAGCAGTGACGTGGCCACCACTGAAACCGGCCTGTCGACGATGGACGGGAAGAGTTCGCGGTGATCCAGAAGCCCAAACTGCAAGGCAGTCGGGGGCAGCAGTGCCGACAGGTCGAACCCGTCGCCGATGCCGCCGGGGGGAATCGAGAAGTCTCCGCCTGCACTTGAATTCGAACCGCCCGGGCCGGCCGAGATAGAACCATCGGCGCCGAACGCGACATCGACATGGCTGGCTTCCAGCGCTGCCAGCAGTGCCACGCGCGGCACCTCGACGTCGCCAATGATAAAGGTCGGCACGTTCAGGGCGCCATCCTTGATCACGATCACCGAGCCGTCAGCCTGTTCGAGCACAAGGTTGTGGCCGTCGACCTTGATGTTGTCGATGGAGGCGTTGGCCGGAAGCCTTACCACGTGGCTGGCGTCGGCTACATATTCGTGCGGCGCAGCTACCGGCGGCGCCTTCGCTTCCGCGGGGGCTTCTGGTTTGGCAGGCGCTGCGCCGCCGACATCGACCGGCAC
>NZ_RZRQ01000396.1:0-4931 GCF_003997785.1 Mesorhizobium sp. M7D.F.Ca.US.004.01.2.1
CTGACAAGCCCGATCAGGTTCACGGTTGCCATTGCCCTTCCTCCTGCGCGAGAAGCACCCAGGATCAAAATATTCCTGACTGGACCTATACTGGTATTATCAATCCGGTGCAAACGGCTCGCTGGCGGTGCTTCGCGCGCGCCCTCAGCGCACCACGATCCCTCAGCGAACCCGCGGTGACAGCTTCATGGAGATGCGATCGCAGGCAGCGCGCAGGACCTCCAGAGCGTAGGCATGGCGGCTTTCACGCGTATGGCGATTGATATAAGCGACGATAATGGAGGCGACGGCGCTGCCGTCCGGTCCGATGACCGGACAGCAGATATCGGTGATCCCGACGAAGTCACGGCTCTCGCGCATCCAGTAGCCGTCCGCGCGGATGATACGAAGCTGCCTTTCCAGCGCGTCACGATCCAGCGGCACCGGGGAATGCGCCGCACTTTCATCGATCATCCGCGCCGCCACCTTTGGCGGCTGGAAGGCAAGAATCACATGGCCAGAGGTCGCGTCGGTGGCCAGACGACCGTATCCGAGGCGCAGCGTGAACGCCATGTCCTCGCCGCCGGGAACGGCCGCCGTCACGACGGTCAAGCCATGATTGAAGACGACCAGGTGCGGCGACTGATTTGAGTCCGCGGCAATCTGCGTCAGTTCGGGCATGGCGGCGGACATGAGATCCTGAGCACTCGGCGTGTGCAGCCCCAGCTTGAAAAGCTTGTCGGTCAACGAATAGGCGTCGGTCTCGGCGTTGCGCTCGATATATTGACGCTCCTGCAGCGCGATCAGCATCCGGAAAATCTCATTCTTCGAACGGCCGAGGCCTTCCGCGATCTCCTTCATCGTCAAGGGCGCCCGCGCCTCCGCCAGCAACTCCAGGACATCGAGGCCCTTGGTCAGCGCCGGGGCCGAATAGGTCGGTTTGCCACTCTCTTTTGCGTCATCTGCCATTCGAAGAATCCCCGGTGGTCCACGCACGATAGAGACAAGAAATCGGAATTGCCATTGGTTTTATATCCAAACTTGACACCATATATAAAACTGACATGATGCCCGGGATGATGAATTTCGAGGCCGAACCGATGACCGTACCGAGACCTGCAAACACTGTGCGCGCGACCATCGCTCCCCGGAACAACAGTGTTTACACGTCGGTCGATTTCGATCGCGAGGGCAAGCAGATCGGTTTCTTTCATGTGCCTCAATCGCCGCACGACGATGCCTGGGGCACGGTTCGCGTTCCGCTCGCCGTCATCAAGAACGGAGACGGTCCGACGGTCCTGATCGAGGGCGGCAACCACGGCGATGAATATGAGGGGCCGATCGCGCTCGGCGAGCTTCTGCGCGAGATCGATCCACGGGATATTACCGGACGCATCATCGCGATCCCGGCCATCAACATTCGAGCTGTCGAGGCCGGCACCCGCACCTCCCCGGTCGACGGGTTGAATTTCAACCGCAGTTTTCCGGGCGATTTCAACGGCACGCTGACAAGCCAGATCGCGGCCTATGTACATGACATCCTGTTTCCGAGGGCCGACTACTTCCTGGATCTCCATTCCGGCGGTTCGTCCCTGATGATCCTGCCAAGCGCGATCATCGAGCCCTCCCCGACCGCGCAGGGCCATCGCAAGAACATCAAGGCAACGCTCGCCTTCGGGGCGCCGACCGTCGTCATGGTCGACAATCTCGGTGAAACCCGGACCTCGACCGCGTCCGCCAACCACCAGGGGCTGATCGTCATCGGCAGCGAGATGGCCGGCGGCGGCCTTGTCAGTCAGGACGCGCTAGCCATCTGCCGCAGGGGCATCCGCAATGTGCTGAAACATGCAGGCGTCCTGAAAGGCGCGCCTGACATTGCCCCTGGTGCCAACGCACGCGTGCTCAAGGTGCCCGGAAGTGAAGGCTATCTCCTGTCCGAGGAGGACGGTGTCTTCGAACCCTTGAGCCCGCTCGGCAGTGCCGTCAGCAAAGGCGACCTTGCCGGACGCATTCACTTCCTCCACACGCCGTCACGCGCGCCCATCGATCTCCTTCACCCCATCGACGGCATCGTTTTCGCCAAGCGTCAGCCCGGCCGCGTGCGTCCGGGAAACTGCTGCTTCGTGCTTGCCAACGAATATCCGGAGGCGCTGACCGATGAGCCATGAGGACATCGAAGCGGCTGCCCGGCGCATTGCCCCCTTCATACGGCGCACCCCAGTCGTCAAGCTCGACCATGCCACGGGCGCAAACCTTCAAAATGATGTCTATTTGAAACTCGAATGCCTCCAGGTGAGCGGCTCCTTCAAGATTCGGGGCGCGACGAACCGGGTGAAAACGCTCGAGCCGAGCCGGATCGAAAACGGACTGGTCGCCGCCTCCGGCGGCAATCACGGCCTGGCCACCGCCTATGTGGCTGCCCAGGCCGGCGTCCCCGCCATCATCTACCTGCCGAACAATGCAAGCCCGCTGAAGGCGGAAAAGCTGCGCAAATGGGGCGCTGACGTTCGCTTCGAAGGCAATGTCTGGGATGAAGCACATGAGGCGGCATTGGCCGACGCAAAGGCGTGCGGCGCCTTCTACATGCATCCCTTCGCCGATGCGCAGATCGTGTCCGGTCAGGGGACTGTGGCGCTGGAGATGGTCGACCAGATTCCCGATGCCGACATCTACATCGTCGCGATCGGCGGTGGTGGCCTCATCAGCGGCATGTCCGAAGTCCTGAAGCACGTCAAACCCGACGCCAGGATCATTGGTGTCGAGCCGACCGGTTCACCGACCCTTCACGCCTCCCTGGCTGCCGGCCGTGTCGTCCGCTTGCCCGAGATAACCACGAAGGTGGCGACCATGGCCTGCGGCCGCACCGACGAAAGCATCTACGAGATCGTCGCCAAGCACGTCGACGATATCGTCCTTGTCGAGGATGCGGACATGCAGAAGGCCGCTGAATTGCTCTGGTTCGAATTCGGCATTGCCGCCGACCTCAGCGGCGCGGCATCGCTGGCCGCGTTGATGAGCGGAGCCTTCAAGCCACCGCGCGGCGCCCGCATCGCCGGACTTGTCTGCGGCGCCGGCGTCGAAGGCCTGAATGGCTGAGGTTGAGAAAGGCCGGTTCACGGAGGACGCGGCCCTAAAGTGGATACGGCACGAGTGCCGCGGAATACCGCCGGAATGCCTGTCGCTGGGACAGTCGTCGTGCGGGACATGAAAAAGAGGCGAAGAATCGCCCTGTCGCAACAAGAGGAGAACTGAAACATGCGCATTTCCTTGAAAGCATCCATTGCTCTGCTCGCACTCGCCATCGCAACGCCCTCGCTTGCCGCGGAAAAGGTTCTGGGCCTTGCGGCAATCGACCTGCAGAATTCCTTCTTCGTCCGCATGAAGGAAGCGGGCGACGTGGCTGCCGCTGACTACGGGGTGAAATCCACCTGGCAGAGCGCCGAGGGCAGCCTGGAAAAACAGGTCAGCATCATCGAGAATTTCATCAATCAGGGCGTCAGCGCGATCCTGATCGATCCGATCGACAAGAATGCGGTCATTCCGGTCATCAAGAAAGCCGCCGCCGCCGGCATTCCGGTGATCACCATGGGTAACAAGGTCGAGGCCGGCTCGAACTACTCGACGCTCTATCCGGACTACGACAACATGTCGATGGTTGCCCGCGCGCTCGGCAAGTCGCTTGGCGGCAAGGGCGAGGTCGCCCTGCTGGTCGGTTCGCGTGGCAACTTCGTGTCCGACACCCGCGAAAAGGGCTTCGTCGAAACCCTGAAAAAGGAGTTTCCGGACATCAAGGTCGTCGGCATCGAGCCGACCGGCTGGGACGCAGCGAAGGCAACGAATGCCGCCCAGACATGGCTCACCACCTATCCGGATCTGAAAGCCATCGGCTGCATCTCCGACAGCCTTTGCCTGGCAGCCGATTCCGTTGCCAGCTCGATGGGAACCCAGCTGCTCTACGGCGGCTATGACGGCGACGCCGAGATGAAGCCGCTGATCGACGACGGCAAGATGGTGATGGACGTGCTGACCGGCGCCTATCGTGTCGGCTACTGGAACATCGCCGTTGCCGCTCGTCTGGCCAATGGAGAAAAGCTGCCGCAGGATCTCTTCATGCCGACCTATTTCGTGACCTCGGATGCGACGGCAGCGAAGCTCAAGGCGGATGGCCTCACCTTCGAATATATCAACACCGACAAGGAGGCGGTGGAAGCCAAGAACTATACCGAGCAACTCGGTCCCAAGGTTCCGGCGACCGCCATGACCCTGGCAAAGTAACAGCCTAAAGCGGCTCAAGCGCCGGATGACATTTCATCCGGCGTCCCCTTTTCCTGACGATCGCCGTCGCCGCTTCCGCGGTGACCGCGCATGATGCTCGACAAGAGGACCGACCCATGTTCCAGTCCTGGACCTCTCCGTTTCTGCGGCGCAACGAACCGGTTCTCATCGCGGTGCTGCTGGTCGCCATCGCCGTCTTCGGCTGGATCGATCCGCGCTTTCTGTCGACCGGAAATCTTGTCAGCATCGCGCAGCAGAGTGCGGTCATCGCCCTCATCTCTTTTGCCATGACGGCCGTGATCATCGCGCGCGGCATCGATATTTCCGTTGGCAGCAACCTCGCCTGTTCCGGCATCGCCGCGGGTCTTGCCTACACGGCAACCGGCTCGGCGAGCTTGAGCCTTCTCGCCGCGATCGGTGGCGGTGCCGCGATAGGTCTGCTCAATGGAGCGCTGATCGGCTTTGCCGGCATCTCCCCCTTCATCGCGACGCTCGCCACCATGGCGTTTGCGCGCGGCCTGGCGCTCAGTCTCTCCGGCGCATCCAGCATCGCGGTCGCCGATCCGGTCCTGCTTTTCGCGGGACGCGAGACAATCGGCCTCCTGCCGGTCTCCGTCATCATCGCCGCCGTCTGCCTGGGCCTCTGGTGGTTCGTGCTCAATCGCACGGTGTATGGG
>NZ_RZRQ01000397.1:0-4921 GCF_003997785.1 Mesorhizobium sp. M7D.F.Ca.US.004.01.2.1
CGATACCCCCGAATTCCCGGCGATCTACAAGGCCGAAGCGCAGAAGGGCGCCGACTTCCTGGACAGATTGAAGACGGTCGGCGACCTCGATTGGACGTTCCTGTCGCCATCCGCCATGTTCGTTCCGGGCGAACGCACCGGAAAATTCCGCCTCGGCAAGGACACGCTTCTCGCCTCGGACAAGGGCAGCAGCATTTCCTTCGAGGACTACGCTATCGTCATGGTCGATGAGATCGAGAAGCCGGCCCACATCAGGCAGCGCTTTACCGTCGGCTATTGAGTGGGCGAGTGGTGGCGGCCGAGCCTCAATCGAGGCCGGCCGACGCCAGCCGCATCAGCGCTTCGCGGACGCCGGCGCGCCGGTAGGTCTCGGTGACGAGGCCGTCCTGTCTCAGCGCCTCGCGGCGGCGTTCGACAAAGGCGCGTTCCTCGCTGGTCAGGTCGTGCTCTCGCTTGCGCAGCCATTCCTGGTAGGACGGATCGACTTCCTGACCGGCTTGGCTGCCGTCGAAACCGAAGCCGGCCGGTTGTCGGTAATAGCGGGGCCGCAAGGCGCTGTTGGGGTTGTATTCAGTTCGCCTGTCGTTGCCTGAAATGACGAGGTCGGGATCCGAAACCCGGCCCGACGGGCTGTAGACGAATGCCGACACAATCCGGTCGAGCGCCGCGTCGACTTCCTTCGGCCGGTGCACGACTTCTTGTGGCTGGCGATCGGGGACGGCAAGCCGGGTGATGCCACGATCGTTGATGGCGTCGAGCACCTCACGGTGATCGCGCGAGGTGATGACCTCGCGCCGGGCCGGCCAGAAATCATAGGGCGCATGCGCGCCATAGCCCTTGCCGATGTGGAAGGCATAGATTTCCGGATAGACCGTCAATTCGGTGCGGCGGCTTGGCTTGACGTCGTAGAACGAGGTGATGGCGATCTGCAGCAGATGGGTCGCGCCGATGCCGCCAAGCGCGTCGTCGATCACCAGGCCGAAACGGTCATGCGGGTTCCAGTCCGGCAAGGCCTCGGCGATCGAAGCGGGCTTGCCGTCGATCTCGACATCGAACATGTTCGCTTTCAACAATGTCACGACATGCATTGGGCTCTCCTGACGGCCGTCTTTCGATTCGACAAGGCTTCCGATTCGCCAAGTCTTCATCAGACCAGCCATGAACACGCTTGTCAGCCCATATCGGGTTTGGCCCCCTCCTTCCGCACCGGTGCCCGTATCGCTCTAACTCTTTGTTTTGACACAATTCCGGACAGAAAACCGTTTCACACTTTTCCTGGAATTGTTCTAATGTCCTCGACTCGCGGAGGATTGATCATGGAGCATAGCCGGCTGTCGAAGAAGGAGCGGCATGAGCTCATCCTGTCGGAAGTGCGCCGGTCGGCCTCGATCCGTATCTCCAGGCTCGCCATACGCCTTGGCGTCGCCGGCGAGACGATCCGTCGCGACCTTATCGAGCTTGGCGATGCGGGGCTGCTCAACCGAACCTATGGTGGCGCAACGATCTCGCTTGTGACATCCGAGCCGGTGATTGCCGAGCGCAGCCAGACCATGGTCGAGGAGCGTACCCGGATCGGGCGTGGCGCGGCCGGACTGGTCAAGAAAGGCCAGATCGTGATGATCGACGGAGGCTCGACAACCTACGAGGTGGCGCGCAATCTCTCGCAGTTGAGGCGCGACCTGACCGTCATCACCAACTCCATCGGGGTGGCCTCGGTAGCCGGCGCCAATCCGACTTTCCGGGTTGTCCTCTGCCCCGGCACCTATGACAGCCGCGAAGCCAGCGTGTTCGGCGAGGATACGGTCGAATTCATCAGGCGCTACAATGCCGACATTGCCATCATCGGCGCCTCAAGCCTGTCCGCGGATGGGCCCAGCGACATGATCTCGGGAGCAGCGGCGGTCAAGCGGGCGATGATCTCGAGAACGTTGTCGACAGCGCTGGTGGTGACCAACGACAAGTTCGGCCGCAACAGCCTCGAGCGCGTGTGCGGCCTCGGCGAGCTTTCCGACATCGTCACCGATCGCGAGCCGCAGCCGGCGCTGCGCGCCGTCATTGAAGCGGGCGGAACG
Source organism: Mesorhizobium sp. M7D.F.Ca.US.004.01.2.1 (assembly GCF_003997785.1). Classification (NCBI taxonomy): domain Bacteria; kingdom Pseudomonadati; phylum Pseudomonadota; class Alphaproteobacteria; order Hyphomicrobiales; family Phyllobacteriaceae; genus Mesorhizobium; species Mesorhizobium sp. M7D.F.Ca.US.004.01.2.1. The sequence continues at coordinate 2,073 of NZ_RZRQ01000397.1, forward strand.
GAACTTCACGTCTTTGGCGGCGGCTGAGCCTATCCGGCATCCCGGTTTGTCAGCGCGATATGACAACAGCCGGAGCCATGGCCCGGAGTCCAGGTGACATTGTCGAAACGCACGCCGGTCGCCTCGAACAGGCCTCGGTCGAAGGCGCCGGCAATGCGGCAGAGCGTGGCGAGTTTCTCATCTCCGACGCCGGCCTCGACCCAGGCGTCTTTCAGCGGGCAGCGTTTCACCTTGAAGGCGATATGGTCGTCGCCGCGTTCGACATCGGCCGGATACATCAGGCCGCCATCCGGGCTGACCGCCAGGAAGGCCTCGCCGATCGCGCGAGCGTCGTTAGCGCCGAAGCTGGCGAAAGCGACCGCCGCGACTTCCTTGCCGCGCTGTTCGATGGCGCGGATCATGATCGCCTCGGCCTGTTTGGCGCCCAGCTTCCCGGTCAGTTCTTCGAGGAACAGGCGGTATAGATCGGCTCGGTTGCGAAAAGCGGAATCGAGTTCGCGCGACAGTTTCTCGGCTCTGGCTTCGGAGTCGGTCATGATGCGTCTTGTGTGGTCCGGTTCAATCTCGGTGCGGCCGCCACCAGCGCCTTGCCGATGGCTGATTGCGGCGCGTCGATGACGGCGCAGGCATCGCCACTCTCGGCAATCCGCCCGGCATCGAGAAGGACGACGCGGTGGGCGATCGCCCTGATAACGCCGAGATCATGTGAAATGAAGAGATAGGCGATCCGTTCCTGGCGTTGCAGGTCAAGCAAAAGGTCGAGGATCTGTCCGCGCACGGAAACGTCGAGCGCCGACACCGCCTCGTCGAGCACGATCAGCGCCGGCTTCGTCGCGACGGCGCGGGCAATGGCGACGCGCTGTCGCTGGCCACCGGAGATTTCGTGAATGGCGCGCGGGGCGAGATCAGCCGTCAGCCCGACCCGCTCCAGCAAGCCGGCGATGCGGCGCGGGCGCTCGGTGCGGGAGGCGATGCCATGAATGCGCAAGGGATCGTCGAGCACGCGCGCCACCGTGGCGCGCGGGTTGAAGGCGGCCAACGGGTCCTGGAACACCATCTGTAGGCTTGCGCGTCGCGCTCGCAGTGCTGCGCTGCGCAAGGCCAGGAAATCGTCGCCTTCGAAGTCGATGCGTCCGGCGTCCGGCTCGATCAATCGCAGCACCAGCCGCGCGATCGTCGACTTGCCGCTACCGGAGGGCCCGGCCAGCGCCAGCGTTTCGCCGGGGTCGATGTGAAAAGAGACATCGTCGACGGCTGCGATGGTCTTGTCGCCTCGACGGTAGCGTTTGGTGAGATTGGACACCGCCAGCAGGCTCATGCGTGGAGCCCGGCTTGGTTCAGCAATGGCTCGGCGTCGAGGCCGATATGGGCGTCGAGCAATGCGCGCGTATAGGGCTGGGTTGGGGCGCCGACAATCTGCGCAGCCGTCCCAAGCTCGACCAGTTGGCCATGACGGAAAACGGCAATGCGCTCGGCAAGCTCGGCCGCCAGCGCAATGTCATGGCTGATGAACAGCAGCGTCATGCCGTCCTCGGTCACCAATCGTCGGATCAAGGCAACGATCTCAGCCTGCACGATGGTGTCGAGCGCGCTGGTTGCCTCGTCGGCGATCAGCAATTTCGGACCGGCCGCAATGGCTGCGGCGATCGCCACACGCTGCTTCTGGCCGCCGGAGAGCTGGTGCGGGAAGGCGCGCAAGGCTGAGTCCGGGTCCGGCAGGCGGACCCGCTCAAGCAGGTGTTTTGCCTTCGCATACGCCTGTGGCCATGTGAGGCCGAGATGGGTGCGTGCGACCTCTGCGATTTGTTTGCCGGTCGTCATGACAGGATCGAGGCTGGCGGAAGGGTCCTGAAAGACGAAGCCGATGTCGCTGCCGCCGAGAGGCATGCGGCCAAGGTTGGGCCATTCGATTCTTCCGCTGACCGTCGAAGAAGCCGGCAACAGCCCAGCAATGGCCAGTGCCAACGTGCTCTTGCCGGAACCACTTTCGCCGATGATGGCGAGGCGTTCGCCATTGGCGATGTCGAGGCTGATACCCTTCAGCGCCGTCACCTTGCTGCCGTCGCGGCGGTAGGTCACCGTCAGGTCGCGGATCGTAGCCAAGGCGGTCACGACAGGCCTCTCCTGACCGCTGTCGTCTCGACGATGCCTTCACCGGCGAGATAGACGCCGAGTACCGTCAGCACCAGCGCTATACCCGGGACGATCGACAGGAAGGGTGCGGTGCGCAAAACAGTGCGGCCTTCGGCGATCATGCCGCCCCAGGTGACCCGGTTGGGATCTCCCAAGCCGAGGAAGGACAAGGCCGCTTCGGTGAGGATCGCGGCGGCGACGATCACCGATGACATCGCCAGCACCGGAGGCAAGGCATTGGGCAGCACCTCGCGAAAGGCGATCGCCAGCGGGTGCATGCCGATGACCCTGGCCCCGGCGACATAATCGCGTTCGCGAATGGAGAGGACTTCCGCGCGGGCCACCCTGGCAGGTCCGGTCCAGGTGCCGAGCGCGATGGCAATCACGACGATGCCGAGCGACGGTCCGACGACGCTGACGAAGGCCAGCGCCAGCAGGAAGCTCGGCACGGTCTGGAAGGCGTCGGTGATGCGCATCAGCACCTCGTCGACGATGCCGCCGGCAAAGCCGGCCAATGTGCCGACCACCGCGCCGACGACAAGTGCGGCGGCCGCAGCCGTGAGCCCGACGGCCAGCGATGTGCGGGCGCCATGAAAGAGCTCGGCTAGCACGTTGCGGCCAAGCCGGTCGGTGCCGAGCGGCAGCGACCAATCCTGGAACGGCGGCAGCATTGCCGGTCCGGCGATGGCCTGCGGATCGCCGGGGAAGAGCAATGA
>NZ_RZRQ01000398.1:0-4904 GCF_003997785.1 Mesorhizobium sp. M7D.F.Ca.US.004.01.2.1
GGACAGCATTGCGACCAGTTGCACGAGCCATTCGAACCCTAGTTTCGCCGCCTTGCCGGCCATGTCGGCGATCTTCACCGGGCCGCCCAGCTGACATTTGTCCTCGCGCCCAACAACAAAGCGCTGCAGGAACTGGCCCGTGCGCTGGATGACGTGACCGGTTTCCTCGACCGCCGCCGCGACCGCTCCGACCGGCGTGTAGGTGATGAGCCGCGGCTGGCCGAGTTCCTTGTTGTTGACGACACCGATCACGGCGACCTTGACCTTGTTGCCGAGCGCGTCTTCCTGTTCCATCAGCCGCGGCGCCGCGGTCACCGTGACCTCCTTGCCGTCGCGCAGCATGACGAAGGTGATGGTGTCGTCGGCGCGGCCCGAGACCAGGCGCTGGACGTCGCCAAAGGTTTCGACCTTGTTGCCGTCGACGCTGACGAATCGGTCACCGGGCAGGATGCCGGCCTTCGCCGCCGGGCTGTCGGCGGTCACCTCGGCCACCATGGGCTCCGCGACATAACGGCCATAGGTGGTGAACAGCACGGCAAAGACGACGATCGTCAGCAGGAAATTGAACAGCGGCCCGGCCACCACGGTCGCCGCGCGCTTCCAGATCGGCTGCGTGTGAAAGGCGACCTTGCGCTCCGCCTCGGTCAGCGTTTCGATCTCTGCCGAAGTGGGCTGGCTCGAGGTGGCATTCATGTCGCCGACAAATTTGACATAGCCGCCAAGCGGTATCGCGCACAGTTTCCAGCGCGTGCCGTGGCTGTCGTTGAAGCCGAAGAGTTCCGGGCCGAAGCCTATCGAGAAGGCCTTGACGCCGATGCCGCACCAGCGCCCGACAAGGTAATGGCCCATTTCATGGACGAACACGACCACGGTCAGCACAAACACGAACGGCACGAGCGTTCCGAGGACAAAGCCTTCTGTGCTGAAAAGCGCGTGAAGAATCTCGTTCAAGACAAACCCTCAAATTCTTCCACGGCGCAGAGTGTGCCGTGACTGTGACACCAATCCGGGCGAATCCAAGGCGCACCGCGCATCGGACCCTGAAATGGCACCACTCAAACGGGAAACAGCCCCTGCGCCGGATGATCGGCGGTCGCCGAGATCCAACCGATGACGTATAGGGCGAAAGCCGCCGCGACAAGCCCATCGACACGATCCATGACGCCGCCATGGCCTGGGATGAGCGCACCCGAATCCTTGCGGCCGTGGCGGCGCTTGACCCAGGATTCAAACAGGTCACCGGCCTGGGAGACAATCGATAGCACGAGCGCCACAAGGCCGAGCAATGCCAGATTGCCGACACCAGCAGCGGCAGCGAGGACCAGCCCCGCGACGACGCCACCAACAGCGCCGCCGAGCGCGCCGCTGCGTGTCTTGCCAGGCGAGATCGCCGGCGCCAGCTTCGGTCCCCCAACCGCTCGGCCGACGAAATAGGCAAAGATATCGGTGGCCCAGACGACCGCGAACAGGAACAGGATGGCAATGAGGCCCGAGCGGTCGCCATCGCGCAGCAAGGCGAGCGACAGGCCTGAGACCGCGGCATAAGCAAGGCCGCTCGCATCCCACTGCCCAGTCTTGCGAACCGAGGCGGCAATCGCCGTTGCGGCAACCATGACCACGACAAGCGGCAGCAGCCAGGAGGTGGCAAGGCCGGCAAGCAAGACGCCAATGAAGACAACCAGCAGCGCTTCCGGCAGGAAACCCAGACCCGCGGCCCCGGTCGGGCGCGACATACGGGTCCATTCATAGAAGATCACCACCACCATTGCGGCGCACAGCAGCCGGAACGGCAGACCGCCGAGCCAGGTCAAACCAAGGGTGATGATGGCAAGCACGACAGCCGAAATGACACGCAGCTGGAGATTGCTCATCCTGCGGCCGGTCGCGAAGCAACGGCCTGGGTCCCAAGTCCGCCGAAACGGCGTTCGCGGCTGGCAAATTCGCGCAAGGCCTCGGCAAGGTGCTCGCGGCTGAAATCGGGCCAGTAGCAAGGCAGGAAGACGAGCTCGCTATAGGCGGCCTGCCACAGAAGGAAGTTCGACAGCCGGAGTTCGCCACTGGTGCGGATGACAAGCTCCGGGTCGGGAATGCCATGCGTGTCGAGAGCGCCGGCAAAGCTCTCGGCGGTGATCGCCTCGCTGTCGAGTTCGCCACGCGCCACGGCCGACGCAAGCTTTTGCGCCGTGCGAACGATCTCGTCGCGTCCGCCGTAGTTGAAGGCGATCACCAGCGTCAGTGATTCATTGGCGGCAGTCAGCGATTCGGCCTCGTCGAGCAGGCCCCTGATGTCGGACTGCAGCCCTGCCCTGTCGCCGATAATCCTGACCCGCACGCCGCTCTGGTGCAATTCGGCCAGGTCGCGGCGGATGAACATTTTCAGGAGACCCATCAGGTCGCTGACCTCGGACTTCGGCCGCGACCAGTTCTCCGACGAGAAAGCGTAGACGGTCAGGTAGGAGATGCCGAGTCCGGGTGCTGCGCGCACCGTCTTGCGCAGCGCCTCGACACCGGCACGATGGCCCGCAAGACGAGGCATGCCACGCGCCTTGGCCCAGCGTCCGTTTCCGTCCATGATGATCGCGACATGCGCGGGCGTTGCCATGTTCTCGCTTTCGGGTCAGCCGCTGGCCAAGACCCTAAACCTGCATGATTTCAGCTTCCTTATCGGAAAGCAGGTGGTCGATGGTGCTGATCGTTTCGTCTGTGAGTTTCTGGACCTGATCCGAGCGCTTGCGCTGATCGTCCTCGCTGATGTCGCCGTCCTTCTCCGCCTTCTTCAGAAAGTCCATGCCGTCGCGGCGCACATGGCGCGCGGCGACCCGGGCATTCTCGGCGTAGGTGTGCGAGATCTTGACCAGCTCCTTGCGGCGCTGTTCGTTGAGTTCAGGCAGTGGAATCCTGAGGTTGGTTCCATCGACGATCGGGTTGAAACCCAGATTGGATTCGCGGATAGCGCGGTCGACCGCGCCGACCATCGACTTGTCCCAGACCGATACCGAGATCATGCGCGGCTCCGGCACCGAGACGTTGGCGACCTGATTGATCGGCATGGTGGTGCCATAGGCCTGCACCTGGATCGCATCGAGCAGATTGCTGGAGGCGCGACCGGTCCGCAGCGAAGCCAGATCATGCTTGAACGCGGCGATCGCCCCATCCATGCGCCGCTTGAGATCGTCGTACTCACCACTCATCTCTATCTCCTCGACCCGTCTAACGCGGGTTCACTGCTTCGGGGCAAGGCCCCGTATTCGAGCCTGACTTTCGAAAACCGGCTTCCCTTTCGGGATCAGGCCCTCGATCAATCGTCCGCGACGACCGTGCAGCGGCCGCCGCCCCTCAGAATATCGCCGAAACCACCTTTTTCGTGGATCGAGTAAACGATTATCGGAATGTTGTTTTCGCGCGCAAGTGCAATCGCTGCCGTATCCATGATGGAAAGACCGCGTTTTATGACTTCGCCATGGCTGATGCGCTCGAAACGCGTCGCATTCGGGTCCTTCTTCGGGTCCGCCGAGTAGACGCCGTCGACCTGAGTGCCCTTGAACAGCGCGTCGGCGCCGATCTCAGCCGCACGAAGTGCGGCGGCCGAATCAGTGGTGAAGAACGGATTGCCGGTGCCGCCGGCAAAGATCACCACCTTGCCCTGGTTCATGTAGGCAGTCGCCTGGCGCTGCGAAAAGCTCTCGCAAAGTTCGGGCATGGCGATCGCCGAAAGCACCACGGCGTCGACACCGATCTTGTTCAATGACGTGCGCAACGCCAGCGAATTGATCACCGTGGCAAGCATGCCCATGTGGTCGCCGGTGACACGGTCGCCGCCCTTGGAGGCAACGGCCACGCCGCGAAAGATGTTGCCGCCGCCGATGACGACGCCAACCTCGATGCCCAGTGCACGCGCCTCAGCGATGTCGCCGGCGATGCGATCGACGACCGAAACGTCGATGCCGAAATGCTGTTCGCCCATCAATGCTTCGCCCGACGCTTTCAGCAAAACACGTCGGTAGAGGGGCTTCACCGTCATCTGGGCCTCTTCATTTTGCATGTGGCGCGTTCCGGGTGGCTACCCTCGCGCAGGCGCCGCCCCGAAACAATGGCGCGATGCCGTGTTCCGATACACGAAGGGCGCCGCGATGTCACGCGGCGCCCGACCCGGAATTCTCTCGCCTTTTGTCAACTCACGCCGGCAAAAGCACCTTCCATGAGCAGGTCCGGGAAGTAGCCCGCCGGCTTGTCGCCGACCGCCTGACCGCCGGTGAGGCCGCCCTGGATTTCCGGGCCGAAGAACGAGTACGGGAACGGCGTGACCGGCTGGCTGACAGCGTCGAGCCTTGCCAAAAGCTCCTTGGGAACCTCGAAATCGAGCGCGCCGAGATTGTCCTTGAGCTGATCGAGTTTCGTCGCACCGATGATCACCGAAGCGACACCGGGCCGTGTGGCGGCCCAGTTCAAGGCGATCTGGGCCATGCCGCGGCCAAGCTCACCGGCAATTTTTTCCAGTTCGGCAACGATTGCCCAGTTGCGGGCGGTTAATTTCTGGAAACCGGGATTGGTCGAACCGCGCATCGTCTCCAGTCGCCCGCCCGCCTTGCTGATTGTATCTGAACGATATTTGCCGCTCAGCAAGCCGCTGGCCAGCGGGCTCCACACCATGATGCCGGCGCCGTAGCGCGTGCCGAACGGCACGAATTCATGCTCGATGTTGCGCTCGGCCAACGAATATTCGAGCTGCAGCGCCGAAACCGGCTCGTAGCCGCGCTGTTCGGCGATGGACTGCGCCCTGCTTGCGTACCAGGCGGGGACGTCGGAGAGGCCGACATGCCGGATCTTTCCGGCGCGCACCAGATCGTCCAGCGTTCGCATCACCTCTTCCGGTGAAGTCAGCCTGTCCCAGGCATGCAGGATAT
>NZ_RZRQ01000399.1:0-4884 GCF_003997785.1 Mesorhizobium sp. M7D.F.Ca.US.004.01.2.1
GTCCAGGCTCGCAACCTTCTTGAGAATGACCGCGAATTTATCCGCGTCCCGGCTCCAGCTACCGGTCGCGCCGCTGTCGCTTAGCTTGAGCGAGAACGGGCATCCGGTGGTGTCAACGGGCGTTTTCGATCCGATGACCAGCACCCGGTCGAATTCCTTGTCGTCCGCGATTTCGCAAAGGGAGACGCTGGTGCCGCTGATCTTGCCGTATACCGCAATCGGGATTTGCTTGGCGTCGTAGAAATAGTTCCCCTCGACCGTAATCCCGCTGCCGAAACTGTCATACCTCTGCAACGACAGATGGACTGGTTTGGCCCCGATCGACCCTTCGTAATTTTCGACCTGATACCAACCCGCGAAGGCTTCCCCGGTCAGCAGCAAAACGCAAAAGAGTGTCGATATGAAGAGTTTTCCCATTCCGTCCCCCAGCGAATGCAGCTCACCATAGCTGTCCTTGCCCTGGGTGTCTGTATGCGGGCGAAGGCGGTTCTCGCTTTGAGTCCGCAAACAGCTCCAGCCTTTTGTTTTACCTCTTCAAATTCACCACTATGACGCCGCCCAGCGCCAGCGCGCCGCCGAGGATGCCTAGCAGTGTCGGCACTTCGCCCAGCCAGAAGAAGCCGATCAGGGCAGACATGGGCGAAACAAGGTAGAGGAAGTTCGAGGCACGTGCCGCAGGCAGACGCGACAGCGCGGTCGCCCAGGCGGCATAGGCGATCAGGCTGGGCACGATGCCGAGAAAGATCACAGCGCCGAGGCCGGCGGTGTTGGCAACCGCTGCCTGCGCAAAGCCGCTCGGCAGGAAGGGCGACAGGCAGAGCGCACCGAGCACCATGTTCGAAGCCGAAATGGTCAATGGATGGTGGCGGGCAAACAGCGGCTTCTGGACGATGGTGTTGACGGCCGAGCACAAGGCCGAGCCAAGCACCAGGAGAGCGCCCGCATTGAAATGCAGGCCATGCCCGTCGGCCATGGCGATGACGCCAATGCCGGCGAAGGAAATCACCGTGCCGGCCCAGGCCATGCCCGAGAAGCGTTCGCCGAGCAGCGCCATTGCCATGATGGCGGTGAAGATCGGGCTGACATTAATGATGAAGCCGGCGGCACCGGCCGAGACGGTCAATTCGCCGAAATTGAGCATTACGGTGTAGAGCGCGACGAAGATGGCCCCGCCAAAGACCAGGCGCCACACTTCGTCCAGCCTGGGCAGCGCCGGGCGCTTGACGGCGAGGAAGATCGCCGCCGGCACGGCGGCAATGGCAAAGCGCAGCGCACCCAGTTCCAGCGGTCCGAAGGCCGCGAGACCGGCGCGGATCGCCGGAAAAGCAGAGGCCCAGCCAACCACAGTCAGCGCCACCGCGATGGCCGCCGTGGTGTCCATCCGCTGTGTCGAATTCAACGTGCCCGTCATCGTGCTCATCTAACCACCCTCGTGTTCTTCGGTCCTGAAAGGCAGAAAACGCCTTTTCGAACCGATTGACAAACGACCAGATCAAGGATCACCTGTGACTATGGATCACAGCTCAGACACAATGGTGCCGCTTGAAACGCTGCGCGCCTTCGACGCGGCGGCGCGGACAGGCAGCTTTTCGGCGGCCGCCGAAAAGCTCAACATCACCCACGGCGCCGTCAGCCGGCAGATCGCCAAGCTTGAAGACTGGCTGGGATTGAAAGTGTTCGATCGCGGCGCGCGCGGCGTTTCGCTGACGATCGAAGGCAACCGGCTGCATTTGCGTACAGCGGAAGCTTTCGCGCTGATTTCCAGCCATTCCGACCGTTGGGTCGAGCCGCGCGGCACCGCCGTGGTGCGGCTGACCTCGATCCCCTCGGTCAGCGGGCTGTGGCTGATGCCGCGCATGGCGGCGCTGGAGAACAATCCCACCAAGCTGCGCATCGTACTCGATGTCGACATCCGCCAGGCCGACCTTGCCGATGAGGGTATCGATCTCTCCATCCGCTGCGGTCGCGGCGGCATTCCAGGCCGCATTTCGGTGCAGCTTTTCGAGGAACATGTCTTCCCCGTCGCGTCACCCGAGCTTGCCCGCGAGATCGGGCGCGGCGACCCTGCCCGGCTACTCAAATTTCCGCTGATCAACGATTCCGACGCGTCAGCCTGGCGCGCATGGTTTGCCGCGCAAGGCATGGACTACCGCCCGCGCCCGCAGGACCGCCGCTTCGAGGACTACAATCTGGTGCTCGACGCCGCCGCCTATGGGCTCGGCATCGCGCTGGCACGTCCGCCTCTGACCGGGCATCAATTGAAATCGGGCCGCATCACTCCCGTCGACGAACGCACCGCGCTCAATCCGGTGTCCTACTGGCTCGACCGGCCGATAGGACGGCCGCGTGCCGCCGCGGCGGAATTGGCGCGCCGCATCGCGGAGCAGGCCGGGCTGGCACCGGAAAAGATGGAAGCCTTCATCGAGGCCGAGGGTTAGCGAAGCAACAACAGAACAAACCCAAGGATCACGGTTCCCAGCAACCCGGCCATTGTCGAAACGAAGCCGATCTTCACCAGCAGGTGCTCCGGGTTCGGCGCCGCACCATGGGATTGATTGGCCGGCCTGTGCCGGCCCGCCGGTGTATCCAAGGCGGCAGCGCTGCGCGGGACTGGAGCCTGCGGCGGGATAAGCGACAGCAATGACAACCCCGCAACCCGGGAGGGGGCATTGTCATTGGCCGTTGCCGAAGGCGGCAAGACGGCTCGTTGCGTTTCGGGTTCAGGCGTTGCCTTTCTTGCCACGACCGTTGCCAACGCCGCTTCTTCCCCCGTCTCGAGCTGGGCAAGATAGGCCTCGACGATGCCAGCCGAGGCGATCTGCTGCGATTTGATGACCATCGGCGCCGCCGGCAAAGCCAACAATGCCGGTGCTGCTTGTTGCGCAAGCATGGACGGCGCAGGCGGTTGGACCAGAGCCTTGACCAGTGCCGCCATGACTGGATCGGCCTTTGCCAACGGCACGGCTTGCGGCGTCATCGCTTCCCTGGACAAGGCGGCAAGGCGAGTGGAGGAAATGTCCATAGTGCCCCGACTTCAGCATTTTTCTCCCCAACAATAGGGGGTCAGCATTGTCTCAGGCTTGTCGCATGCTTGACCTCGCCGGGAATTTATGGCGATGAAATCCCCATGAACCTCGGCGTCCCTGCATGATGAACCGTTTCGAAGGCCCCGGCGGCAAGGAAGCCCGCATCCGTTACCTCGATGGCGACTTCCAGGTTACCAGCCCCGGCGCATTTGTGCGCTGCGCGGTGACAGGCGAAAGCATTCCGCTCGACGAGTTGAAATACTGGAGCGTTGCCAGGCAAGAGCCTTACGTCAACGCCACCGCATCGCTGCGCCGCGAAATCGAGGTGCATCCGGAGCTGCGTAAGCGGGGCTAGTTGTTTTGACGCAATTCCGGACGGAAAACCGTTTCACACTTTTCTTGGAATTGCTTTAGCCCTTCAGCTTACGCTGGCGCCAGGCATCGAGCGTTTCGCCGATGATGCGCTCTGGAACATTGTCGAGCTCGAAAACCGTGTCGATCTCCAGCACCTCGAGCCGATCGAGAAAGTCCTGTGAGGCGCCGTGACGCAGCCGGGCGGCGTCCTTGGCGGTGGTGATGAGGCCGAGGCCTTCAGCACTTGCGGTCGCCGCCAGCTCGGCAAGTTCGTCCTCACCATAGAAATGATGGTCCGGAAACGGCCGCGTCAACGCCAGCTCGCCGCCCGCCTCGCGCACCGTGTCGAAGAATTTCTCGGGATGGCCGATACCGGCGAAGGCGAGGAACCGCTTGCCGGCAAGCCCTGCCTTACCGCTTGGCTCGGTGTGGGCCTCGAAGATCGGCCGGCCGGCGCGTGCCGCCTGGCGGACCACGGCGTCGGCCGCGGTGCCCTCGCCCATCTTCAACAGCCCGCTGGTGAAAACCAGTTGGTCGACGACCCTGGCCCGGAGCGGACCGCCCGGAATGACGCGGCCATTGCCGATCCCGTAGCGCGCATCGACGACGACCAGCGCGTAGTCGATGTGGATGCGGGCGCTCTGGAATCCATCGTCCATGATCAGGAAATCGCAGCCATGCCGTTCCAGCAGCAGCCGGGCGCCGGCGGCGCGGTTCGGCGTCACCGCCACCGGCGCGTGTTCGGCGAGGAGCAGCGGCTCGTCGCCGACATGCCTGGCGCTGTCATGATGGGCATCGACAACATGCGGCTCGGCGAACGAGCCGCCATGACCGCGCGACAGGAAGCCCGGCTTGAGATGCATGCACTTGGCCTGTTCGGCGAGCGCGATGGCCACCGGTGTCTTGCCGGTGCCGCCGACCGTAAAATTGCCGACGCACAGAACCGGTGCCTCGATCTTCTCGCGCTTGGCCCGCCGCATGCCGCGGCCGGCGACGGCCGCATAGATGGCCGATAGCGGCGACAGAGCCAGGACCCGCCAGTCCGGCTCTTCCCACCAGAATGGTGGTGCTTCGGAAGCCACGCTAGCGCCCGTTAGCGCCCTTCAGGCGCGACTTGACGACCAGCGGCTGAATGTAGGGCTCAAGCGATTTCAGCGTGCGCGCCAGCGCACCGCGCATCTCGTCGACGGTCGCAACGCCCGCCGCCATCATCTCGTGGCGCGCAACTTCGTTGGTCAGGAGGAAATTGACGGCGCCGGCCAGCATATCGCGATCGCGCACCAGCTTGGCGCCGCCGCTGTCGAGCAGACGCTGGTAGGCCTCGCGAAAATTCTGCACATTGCGCCCGGCAAGGACCGCCGTGTCGAGCATGGCCGGCTCCAGCGGGTTCTGGCCGCCCTCGGATGTCAGCGAGCGGCCGACGAAGGCGATTTCCGTCAGCCTGAGATAGAGCCCCATCTCGCCGATCGTGTCGCCGAGCAATATGTCGGTGTCGGCTGTGATC
>NZ_RZRQ01000039.1:0-27638 GCF_003997785.1 Mesorhizobium sp. M7D.F.Ca.US.004.01.2.1
GACTTCGGCCTGACACCGGACGCCTATCGCGCCAAATGGAACTTGCCGCCCGACTACCCTATGACAGCTCCGAATTACGCCGCTCAGCGCTCGCAATTGGCGAAGTCCATCGGGCTTGGTCGCAAGGCTGAACCCGTCGCACCAGCCAAGAAGGCACCTGCGAAGCGGAAAGCCAAAGCGTAGTCGGCCACCACATGACGCAACGGGAAGACTCAGCTATGTCTGGAGAGCGGCGGACCTGAAGAGGACCGTCTGGCCGGCGCCATTCGGGCAACCTCCCAGCGAGGGCGCCGGCCTTTTTCCTCCTGAAATCGTCAAGCGCGCCATTGCGGGGGCGAAGCTTGCGCGCGATGCGGCGCCGGGAAGGTTCGCGTCTGCCGCCCATTGCCGCAATGGCAATGAGTACACCTTTCGGCGGTAGCCCTTAATTCGGATGCGCGTTGGCTCTTGCATTAGAGTGAGCGCATACTTCGGATCAGCCAGCACAGCGCCTCCTCGAAAGCCAAGACTGGTCAGGCCCAGCGGCCACCGCTGCTCGTCCCCACTACGACCCAACCGCTGGGCCGCCCCGGTAAAAAATCCGCTCCCGTCAGCGCTTCACCTTCGGCGTGATCTCCTCGATCTGCGCCCTAACTCCGTCCTGGACCATCGCTTGTTCAAGCGACTCGGCCTCCGCCTGGTCCTTGGTGGTCAGGACAGTGCGCCAGTGCGGCTTGTCGAAGACGCTGACGATGTAAGTTGTGGCGGGCTTGTCGGTCATCTCTTTCCCCTTGGAAAAGGCGAAAGCCCGCGCCTCTGGCGGAGAACGCGGGCCGATCAGAGTTACCCCCGATCTTCAGCAGGCAATGGAGGGCACCGCCCGCTGCCAAGCACAAACTTTCAGACACAGCTAATGTTCCGTCAAGCCATCCGATCGAAAGTCGGTTTCCATCCGCGGTGGCGCCTACCCAGCCGTGGGCGGTCTAACCGGCCCCGTGGTGTGCCACTGGATGAACGCGACTTCCTTCCCCGTCACGTCCCGCACGGCCTTCAACAGCACCTCATGCAAGACACGCGTAGCCCGGTAGTGGTCGCAGTGTGGCGATATGAACGGCTTCACGATGCTGAGGTGCAGCGCTTCTGCTGCCACCAGAAAGCGCTCGATTTCAGCCTGCGATAATTGCTTTGACGGTTTCGACCTAGCCATTGCGACACCTTTTGAGAGTCGCCCCACCTAAGAACAAAAAAGGAACATTTTGCTTGATCGTCAAGCCCAGCCGTGGAATCTTTATGTATGAGTGACGAGCCTCTGAAGCTTCCCGAAGGCATCCCAGCAGCGACGCGTGACCGCGCCAGCGTGCTGGGCCACACATGCGAACACGAGGGTTGCGGCAAGGTCGCAGGATGGGGCTTCGCCCGGCCGCGAAAGGAATCTCACTGGTTCTGCTATGAGCACCGCGGCGACGGTGATCGCTACCTCTAGACGTCGAACAGGTCAGTCGGCCCCAAGCCGATCTCGTCAATGATGTCGGGCGTGTTGTTGCGCGGGCTACCGACCTTGGTGTCAATCGGCCACATCTTCATCAGTTCGGATGGATAGGGCTTCATGAGGTCGCGCGGATCTGGCTCCGGCCCGAGCCAGCGCATGAAATCCGATGGCGTCAGGATGACCGGCATGCGGTCGTGGATAGTCGCCATCAGATCATTTGGCTCGCACGTCACCACTGCAAAAGTCCGGATGAGTTCGCCTGTCGTCTTGTCGGCATATTCTTCCCAGATGCCAGCCAGGGCGAACGGATCGCCGGACTTCATAGCGATGGCATATGGCTGCTTTTTCTTGCCGGATGGATCGAGCTTCTGCCACTCAAAGTAGCCATCTATCGGCACAAGGCAGCGACGCGATACATAGGCCTTCCGAAACAACCCGTTGCTTGCGATGGTTTCGCAGCGAGCGTTGACTGGTGGCGGGCGCCCGCCACCGTCTCGAGCCCAGCCAGGCACTAGCCCCCATCGCGCTGAAACGAAGCCGGCTATGCTGGTGGAAAGCTCTTCGCGGATGATGATTGGATAATTCAGGCTGGGCGCACCGTTCCAGATCGGGAACCCGTTGCCCAAGCGTTCAATGTCGCCGGGGTGCGCGAACTCGAACCGCCGCACCATGTCAGGGATTGTTGATTTGACGAAAACGCGCCCACACATTTTAGCCGAAGCTCACATCCTGACGTCGGGGAGACCAAAATGGGAACGGACTGCGAACGAGTCAACCGGTTCTCTTGCGACGACGCATTGCCTCGAAGATCACTTCGAAGACGCTAGCGACCTCGCCATTGATCTCATCGGCGCGGATACCGGCCTTCTCAGCCGCAGTCATCAACTGGTCCGCTAAGTCGCTGGCGGCGATTGGATCTCCCCGCGCCACAATGGGCAGTTGCTGGGCCATCCAATTGTCGAGAAACTTCAGGCCACGAGCGCTCATTCTGGCAAGCCCGAGTTGTGATGCACGATGGCATCGAGGACAGCCTCATACACACTACCTGTGTCCTCCTCGATCTCGGTACTGCTGATGCCTACCGCCTTCGCGTCCGCGAACAGCTTCTGCGTCAACTCGGCAACCGAGATGATGTCAGCGCCTGCAGTCGCAGGAACGTTGGCTACTATCCATTTGTACAAAAAATCAGTCCCGCGTGTGCTCATCCAAACCAACCGAACGTGATACTAACCATCACCGTCGCAACGAGGATCGAGAGTGGCACAGCGACGAACAGTCCTGCTTCCAGAAGTCGAGTCTCTTTGTCATTGAACATTAGTCGGCCCTTATGGAATCTGATTGGTGAGCTAGGAAACTCGGAACGGCTGTTTCGGTTCCAGAAAACCCGCCGCTCAATCACGGCAGCGCCGGAGACTTTGCGCGATTTGCCGATTCAAAACCGAAAAGTAGGCAAACTCGCCGGGCGAGACACCCCAACTGCCCTCGAAGCCCGGCGAGCCTACTACCTGATCAGGTACGCGATCAGGACCGGGGTTCACCCAGTAACGGGTCCGGTGCAAGATCAATGCCAGCAATCCTGTGCTGAAATGGGACGTGCGGCCAACTCTGCCTCCAGGACTGAGCATGCTATTTTAGGCGCGTCGCATCCTCTTCGCGAAAATCCTGCAGCGAAGCGTGTCGCAGGTCTTCCTCACCGCGAAGGTGCTTCACTCGGCCGATCAGCCCCGGCTTGACCCACTGAGTGGCCGGCCGCTTCATGCCCTTTGGCGGCGGCCCGGCGTGCTCCTGGACACGCTTCCAAAGCCGGTCCCGGATCGCCCCGCGTGAATTGATGAAAGCCGACCCGACATAGCGACCCGTCGCACGATCCGCCATCAGGGCGAAGGCCGGCTTGCCCGCCTCACGCTCGACACCAAGCAGCTCGAATTCGTCGACCGCATAGCTCTTGATCTTCAGCCAGTTGGTCGACCGGCCGCTGCGGTATTGGCTATCGCGGCGCTTCGACACCATGCCCTCGATGCCAGCTTCGTCGATCAGACCGAAAAGCGCCTTCGCTTCGCCCGGCATGGCTTGGCTGAACTGGATATGCTCGCCGGGCTCTATGATGCCTTCCAGGATCTCGCGCCGGTCCTCCAGAGCCATGGCGCGCAGGTCATGGCCGTTGAGGTGTAAGAGATCGAAGGCGACGAAATAGAGGTCTTGCTCGCGGCGGGTGATGGCCCTTCTTAGCGCACCGAAGTCGGACAAGCCGGCTTCGTTGAGCACCACGATTTCACCGTCAATGATGGCATTCTCAACACCCAGGCGCTTCGCGGCACCGACGAGGCTGCGATATTTCGTGGTCCAGTTGAGGCCGTTGCGAGTGAAAATGCGGACGTCATGGTCGATGATGATCTGCGAGCGGTACCCGTCAAACTTGACCTCGTGAATCCATCCGTCACCCTCTGGAGGCTTCTCCACCAAGGTCGGCAACAGAGGCTCGATGAACTTCAAACGCATGCACTGCACTCACAAGCCGCGATTCAATCAGCATGCGCTAAAATAGTTCCGTAACCGGATGCCGGCTTGAAACAAAGTGCGGCGAGCGACGTTGGGCATCACCTGCCAAAGGGAGGAGAACTGACATGACCGACGACAAGAACAAGCTTGGCTATCAGGACCGCGCCCGCGTGAGCGGCGATGAGGAGTATGAAGTTGGCTATCTCGCTAGCAAGTTCGGTCTTTCAACCGACCAAGTGCGGGAACTCATCAGAAAGCATGGCAGCAGCCGCGAGACACTGGAGCTGGAAGCCAAGGCGCTCGGAAATCGCTAGGCTGACTGCGTCTCGAAAAAGGAGGCCGTTAAAATGCTCGCGGGGGATATTGCGGAACGGCGACTGAAAATGCTGGTGGAGCAGTACGTCGAAGCAAGGAAAAAGAACCACGATTTCGTGTCGACCGAGCTTGCCAGCAAAGCAATCCGCCAGCTTATT
Source organism: Mesorhizobium sp. M7D.F.Ca.US.004.01.2.1 (assembly GCF_003997785.1). NCBI lineage: Bacteria > Pseudomonadati > Pseudomonadota > Alphaproteobacteria > Hyphomicrobiales > Phyllobacteriaceae > Mesorhizobium > Mesorhizobium sp. M7D.F.Ca.US.004.01.2.1. Next base: position 4,441 of record NZ_RZRQ01000039.1, read on the forward strand.
TCCCCGCCGATCGGGGCGGAGGGCCTTGATAACATGATCGCGAAATGCGCCATCCAGCATGGGCTTAGCGTTCGTTTTGACCGCCAGGAAACTCGGCCGACTTGATCTCGTGCCAAACAAAAAAGCCCGCCACCTTTCGGCAGCGGGCTTTTCCGAATTTCGTGCCGTGGTGCCGTCTCAAGCCTTACTCGGACCAGAGACGGCCACAATCTGTGCCGCGATTAGAGCCAAGCGCTCGCGCTTTGTCAGAACCGGCTTGTGGTAGGTCTTCTTCATGTGTGCTCCCTTTTGCCTCGACACTAGAAATGCATTTGTCGACGATGAGTTGTCAAGAAAGATGCTCGCCTGTGGCCCGCCTCAATGGCGGGAGAGGCGGGCCGGCCAAGGTATACGGCCCTTGACCGACAGCGAGGGGTCGCTGTCATCTCAGAAACCAGCCGGCGAATATGAGGTTCCGCTTATACGCAAAAAAGGCCCACCCGAATGGAGAACAGGCGGGCCAGGGTCTGGAGTGTGCTGGGATCAACCAGCATCGGTCAACGAGTGGCGGAGGGGTTGGTTGCGCGCCCCAGCAGGTCCTAAGTGGGGAACTTATCGCGGAGAAGGACGTGAATTCGCTTAAGGACCATCAGCAGGGACAAAACGAAATTCGCTGATAAGAGAACAACCACCGCCTCCAAAATCCGCTGAGTGAGCCCATTCACAAAAAGGAGGGCCGTCAGGACCACCACGGCGATAAGAGCGACCAGAATGGTATAGGATATGTTGGCAAAGCTCTGCCGCAGCAATCGATCGCGAACCCCTTTTTTCCCATCACCATTCCCGTCGGAGAAACTGTAGATCAGCACTAGCACGTTGAACAAAAGTCCAGAAAAAATTGCGAACACCGAAATTAGGGTACCGATGTTGGCATCGCCAATAGACAGGCAGAATGCGAAAGCGGCGGTTGCTAGCACCGCCGGCACTCCTGCCATGATAAGAAAATCTTCGGTGCTGTACTTCTGCGTGCCCTCATCCCTGAAAGTCGAGAAATGATCTTCAAGGATCATCCTGATGTCGATCTTGCTCGTCATAACTCGATGCCTCCCCGTTTTGCGAGATCATCAACTATTTTTACAAACTCCGACTTGAGACTTTCAAATGTCGGAAATCCGTTCTGTCCGATCTTTACGTCAGCCGTAAGATCATATGATGTAGACAGGTTTTCCGGTTTGGTAAGGTTGATGGTCTTCAATTCACCACCAACGCGAATTCTGGTTTTTACGACATCGAACCCATTGTCATCGAAATCGAAAACCTCCTCCAGTTTCTTCTCTCCCTTTGCGAACGCAATCAGCCCATCTCGCTTAAACATGCCCTTGTCAGAAGGCTGTATAGAATACACGAACTTACCGGGTTGCACGGTCTTGTTCCCGCCAAAGCGGTCTGCGATATCAGCGGGGATTTCATGCTTCTCCACTATAACCTCCTCGACCGACCCGACCTTCAGATATTCAGCCAGGGCGTCTGCCACGGTGAGGCTACGAATGTGCAGACGGTAGGCAGGATATAGTTTGTCGAACTGGCCTGAAATAGCGGTCTCGAAAAGACTCCTGACACCACTTAATCCCCAGGATTGTATGCAGAGGATGCCTCTCTTCTCGTTATCAGGTAGCTCCAGATGGAAATAAAATGGGTCTGGCAGCGACTCAGTTTTCTTCTTGTTGTAGGCAACCTTGCCGTTGTCAGTGTCGATTATGTCGGATGCAAAGCCGTAGTCGCCAGCTTTCAGAAAGCCAATTAATGGGCCGCTCTTCCCCCATTTTGGCTCGATACTGAAGACCTTTTGATGAAGAGGTATCTTGCTGAACGTCGTCATTTTGCTCAGGATTTTCTGGATTGCGGTCCTAAGATCGGTCCCGCCATCAAACTTCCCGAACTTCAGATTTTCGCTCGACTTAGCGTAGAGACCTCTCAGCTCCACGAGATAAGCATTCGCACGACATTTTCTTGCCATTCACCCCTCCCCGACTTTAGCTGACCTATGAAGACAGGTTGAAGCAGAAAGGTCGAGTGGGGGCTAGGTGAACGGCAACTACGTCCCAGGGGTCGGCGTCTGCTTTCTGCGCAGATCGTCAAGCTCCCGCTTCATCTCCTGGATCACGTCGCGCGTCCCGTATACCGAGCCAAAGTCCTGCCGGAGCTCATCCAGCCGACGGGAGAACTCTGTCGCCTGCTGTTCATAGGACCGGTTGCGCTCCATCCACTCCGAGCGTGCCACCGTGCCGCCTCGAAGATCGGCAATCGCCGTCTCCATCCGGTTGCGGTCCTCAATGCCGCGCTGCGCCCGCCAGTCCATTTCCTGTCTCGATACCGTGTTGGCGGCGAGGCTCTGGATTGCTTTGCTGGTCTCTGTGGTTAGGCTCTGGATGAGGCGGCTGGTTTCGAGATCCTGCGCTTTCAGATCGTTTGTCGATTCCCGGATCGGCCAATAGACCAGCCCCCCGAGGACAACCACGACAGAGACCATGACGCCGAGCGCTTGCCACTGCGGCCGGCTGCGCTCCGATATCGACGTGCCAAGGGCGGCGATCGAACTGCGCGTCTCATTTGTGAACGAGGCGAATGAATTCTCAATCTGTCGAAAACCAGAACGCATTTCGGCTTCAAGGTCGGTCTGGCGCCGGCCAAGGTTCGTGACACGCTCGCCGAGCTGCGCCTGCACTGGATCTTGATATACTCGCTGGTCTTCAGCCATGCCGTCGTCCACTTCTATGCCTCAGCCATGCGAGTTTTCGCTATTTCAGTTCGGCACGGCGTTCGGCGCTCGCCTTGGTGTGCAGATCGCATTCCGCGCGGGTGTAGAGCTTCACGGCGCAGCCCGGCGCCATCGTGCGGTCGATCTTGTTCTGGTCGGCAACCGTTTTGCCCTGTGCGCCCGGGAGGCTGTTACCGATGGCCGAGCGTAGCGGCGTTACACCTTTGACGCCCGAAGTCGTACACGCCCCCAGCGTCAATGCACTCGTCAAGAGACATGCGAGCGTCAATGCCCTTATGGACCGCATCTTGGTTGTCCTTTTCGATCTTGGCGCGGACCTCGTCGGCGCCCCAATGCTTGATGAGTTCGTAACCGCCCAGCGCGGTGGCTGAGACGGCGACGGCTATGGCGGCCCACGCAGCAAGGACGGCGACTGGCCGCGGAATGCCCACAGAGCCGGCGATGATGGTGATGAGCCAGGAAATCACCATAGGAACCACCATCCGAGGAAGACGGCGATCCCTGCGAGCGACAGGGCGCCGGCAACTCGCAGCGTCCAGTCGATGACCGGGATGAAGACGTTCTTGAGCCCCTCCATCAATTCGCCCCCGTGCCCAGCGCCGCAGCGATCTGCTTGGCCTTGCGATTGGCGTACCAGCGGTAGGCAGCACCACCGAACAGCAGCAACGCGCTCACGAGTGCCAGGATGACCACAATCTTGGTGATCCACTCGCTGGCATAGGACAGCGGAGAAAGCTGATCCTGAAGACCCTGCAGCGTGCCCGAGACACCAAGACCCGCGCCGCCGCCGCCGATTGCAGCATCGGCAGGCGCGGTAGACGGCGCGGGCGTAGCGTCCTCGACAAAGGCCTTCGCCTGCCCACCATCAATGAAGCTGGCAGCCTGCGGCACCTGACCGGTAGCCCATGCCTGACCGATCGAACGAACCTCAGCGACGCGAGCGGACCACCCACGACCGAAGGTAGCGAAGGTGCTGAGACGTCGCAGGAAGTTCATCCGCGCATCGCAGATCCGGTCAATCAGCGCGTCGTTGTTGTTGATCGCCTTGAGCGCAGCAAGTGTGCCCATGCCCATGACACCGTCGATGCGGCCGGTGTAAACGGGCCCCAGAGCTTGCTGCAGCCACATGATCGAGCGGCCAGGGCCGGAATTCACTGCGCCGTCAAAGAGTACATAGTCGACGCCAGCCGGTAGCGCATCGCCCTGCACCGCGTCCCAATACTGGTGATCATAAATCGCGTTGAGTTCGTCGGCGGTGATGCCCTTCACCGACCGGGTGGCGAGGCCCTTGCCCTTCCGATAGCCGTCATAGACGCGCTGGGTAACGCCCTTCATCGTCGGGCCGCCAGGGTCTTGGGCATGGTTCGAATAGCCGCCTTCGTGCGCGAGCACCTTGGCAAGCGATTCCTTTTCACGGGAAACAGCCATTTGATATTTTCCTTCCAGGGGATAGTGGATATAAGCCAGCTTTTTGGGAGGGAGACTTAGATGAGCAAAGACTTAAGCAAGGAGTACGGCCCCGCATTCTTTGAAGCTCGCAGCCGGGAGGTTGGTATTGCTGAAACGGTCTTGCGCCCTTTAATTGGCCTACTGCGGCCGCAATCCATTGTTGACTTTGGAACAGCTACGGGATCGTGGCTCGCCGCGTCAAAACGCCTTGGTGTGCAGCAGACAAGAGGTATCGACGGACCTTGGGTGCCCGCAAAACAGAGGCTCATCGAGCCGCACGAATTCACCGAAGCGAATTTTGAAGAAGAGTTGCCCGACCTTGGCCGATTCGATCTGGCCATATCAGCGGAAGTGCTGGAGCATATTTCCGGCCCGGCGTCTCTCAGAGCCGTCGAGTGGCTGTGCCGCAGTGCGCCGGCAGTGCTGTTTTCTGCCGCTATTCCGTTTCAGGGCGGCATGCATCACATCAACGAACAATGGCAAAGCCATTGGGCAAATGCCTTCGAAGCATACGGCTTCAAAGCCTACGACATAATCCGACCGGCAATTTGGACGGATAGGTCAATCCCGGTTTATTATCGGCAAAACCTGATCTTTTTTGCTGATGACGAGACCGCAAGAAATCATGGGCTTGTCCCGATCGCCCCTGCGTTCATTGATCGCGTTCACCCTGATGAATACTTTACAAAGATGACAAAGCTGAAGCGCCGCACCATTTCGGGGCGCATCAAATGGCTGCTAACCGGCATGCATCGGCCTGAACGGGCCAATCTCCCGCCAAAGCGTTAAACGGCCAAGACGGCAACGAACACGCCAGGCAGATCGATGATGCTGCTAGTGGTGCTGGTTTAAGAGGCAAGAATAATTGCGGGGTCGAGCCCGAGCGCGGCCACGAACGCCATGGCGTCGGGATCGTCACAATAGACGGCGGGATGGTCCGGAGCGAACCAGCGGGCAAATGCGTTCGGCTGCGCCCACAGCGCCCCTTGGGCTATGCCCATTTTATTGACATCGATAAGCCGTTGCATGACCGTAGATTTCAGCACCATCTGGCGTGCGACGGGCGGCTCGCTCCATGCGGAGCCATCCCATGTCTGCCGAGCATCAGTGGGCGCGGTAGGCACTTCTATGCCGCTTTCAGGCAGTTCAATGTCTTCGCCGTCGAAGCCGCCGAGATAGCCCCCATTGTCGTCAACGAAATAACGCGTCATGCCCATGCCCTCACAACAAGCCGCCAACTCGTCTTAACGGTGGTGGAGTAATTACCATTCGTTTTGTTAAGCAAAACGATATATTGTGCATCGCTGCCGAAACGAACATTCAGGTTCGTTGCGTCGGGGACGATAGAAACACCCATACCAAAACTTCCCGTTGCAGAGATGTGATGGTTGATAAACACTTCGTCGCCGATAGAATATCCTGCGTCAGCTGTGGTACATTGAAGCGCGACCGCGATTATCTTTGGCTTCACTCCGAGCCCATGCGCCAGTGTCAGCGCGCCACCTTGGGTGAGCGTCTGCTGTGCGCTTTCAAAAGCCTGCGTGAAGGGCAACGGCACCGACAACTGCCGATAGCGTGCGTCCTGTTCGGCTTGAGACCACTGGATTTTATACCAGGCGCCCCAAGCGCCTCCGACTTGGTGACGCCGCCAGATTTTGGTATCAGCCGCCGTTGCGGCGGTGAAATCATACACGGTCTGCGCCCTGTAACCGGCAGCACCATGCGCCTCGACGGTACCTATGTTCCAGGTGGTATTGGCCGCCGGCGCATTGGCAATCCCACTGCCCATGTACCAGCCGTTGTCAAGGGCATTGTTCCAGTCGGTAATGGTCTTCGCGACAAGCCCAAGCCTCGCAGGCAGGATCCCATCAGCAAGTGTCGTAGTGATCGGTTGGCCGGATGCCCGCTGATAGCTGACGCAAACCCAATTGCCGCCGCCCTTCGAGCGCATGACGGCGGCATCGCCGGCCGCCGCCTGGATGTTGGCTGCTCCGGGCAGGATGAGGCTGACGGCGTTATACGTCAGCAGCGGCGCAGCGACGAAGACAAGCACGCGTTCCACGCCCGAGGGGAGAACTCCAAAAGCCGTGATGGCCGCTGAACCGGTGACGTTGACGACAATGCCGGTTGCCGTGGCCAGATCAGTGGTCGCGGCCGAGGCGATGTTGGCCGAAGTCGTATTCAGCGCATCGTTACCTCCAACCAGCGTTGACGCCCCGGTTCCGCCCATCTGGAACGGGCGCGGCGTGTTCATGATCGCCAACAGATCGGCGAGGAAAGCGTTGTACTTGCCGCTTTCAATCGTCGTGTTGGGGATCGCCACCGTGTTCGGCGGCCACGACGTGACCCCGCTACCGTTCATAGGCATTGGCATTCTCCATGGAAATGGGCATATATTCCGCGATGCGATACTTGTTGATCATCTCGACGTTGCTTCTTGCCGGCTGTCAGTCAGAGCAACCGGCAAACCCTGCAATGGCTCAAAAGCTCGGCGAAACGTGCCAGGCGTACGGTTTCAAGCCGGGCTCGGATCAGTTTGCGCAGTGCATTTTCCAGCTTGATCAGAACCGCATCGCCGAAAACCGGAGGAAGCGGATTGCAATCGGCGATGCTCTGTCCGACGCTGGAGACAACATGCAGCGCAGTGCGGCCGCCAATCGCCCGATCAACTGCACCTCGACGCCGACCTATGGCGGCCAGGTCAGAACGACGTGCTACTGATGAGCGATGGCAACCCCTACCAGATCGAGCACAACTCGAAAGAACGGCGCCCCACCAATGCGATTTGGTGGGTCTTGGCCGTGATTCTCGCCGTTAATTGGATCGGCTATCTGTATTTCAATGCCGCCGATGTTTGGGCATTGGCCGTCGGCGGCGGCACAGGCTTAATCTTCGCTTTGTGGGCCATCGAGATAAGCGGCAACAAGTGGCCGTTTTCAGCGCCGGGCCGCCGCTGACGATCCGACTTGATTTGCAATCGCTGAAACGATAGCCCGCCGCGCTGCCTTGGCCGATGCGCTTTCCGCACCGGCCGCCAACGCCTGCCGCGCCATGGTCGGATCGGTCTGCATTAGTGCCTCGCCGACCTTCGAAAGAACGCTCGGCGGAAGGCCCTTCGCCTCATTCAGCGTCTTTGCCAGCGCCGCCGTGATGGTGCCCCAAGCATCGCCCTTCATCAGCCGAGCCATAACCGACGGATCGAACTGGGACATGTCGGCAGTGTCGGCCAAATTGTCGGCCGTCCTCGAGCCGCCGGTTGCCGCGTTGCGCGTTTCGAACATCGTCTTTTCGCGGCCGAGCTGGTTCCACAGTCGCGGGCCACGACCTGGTGCCGTGACGACAGGGAATTCCATCCCGGTCGCATCCGAAATGAGCGGTCGCGACTTGTCGACGCCAACTGCGGCCGACTGTGCTTGCTCGATGAGAGGATCCGCATAGCCGACGCGGAATGCCGCCTGCTCTGCGGGTGTCATAGCCTGATAGACAGCGGTCGTGTCCTGGGCGCGACCGCGCATCGCTGCTGTCTTGCCGGTGCCGACTGCCTCAATCCGCCGAGAAGCCGCGGCGAACGCGTCCCTGGCTGCTGCATACGGCGCTGAGGCATCGGCCAGCGTCTGGTCGAGCACGCGCTGAACATTGCCCAGATAATGCGCCCGGTTGCCGGCGCCCTGGTTCTCTGCCTTCGTGATCATGTCGTCGAGATCGAGCTTGGCACGAAATACAGCATTGAAATCGGTCAAGTTCGATCGGCCGTCAGTGATCATCGAGCGAACACGAGACAGCGCGCCTTCAATGCTATCATTTGCGATCTGGTTGTTCGGCCGAGCGATCGAATGAACACCAGGCTGCAGAACTTGGTCGATGGCCGTCACAGCCGGCGAAATGTCGACCGGGTTGGCCTGCTGGCGGGCCTGTCCGTAGAGCTGCGAGGCTTCGGTGTCACGTGCCCCTATGAGGGCCGCCGTTCTTTGCGTGGCGGTGTCTGGAGCGTCGAAGGCTTCAGACAGGGAATTGACCACGCGGCGGCCTTGGCCAGCCTGCCGAGCGTTGAGCGCCTCGACGACCATCTGGCGGGCTTCATTCGGATTGCGCGTGACGGTTGAAAGCAGCCTTTGGCCCGAATGCCCCATGGCATCGGCTACGGTGAACACCGGCTGATTGTCGGCATGTGCAGCGGCGAGGCTTTGCGTGATGTCGTCGACGGACGAACCTGAGCGCTTGATGCCTTCGCCCAAAGCAGCATTCGCATAGCTGTCCGGACGCAACCGAGCCATGACCGGCGAAACAATCGGCTTGAGCAGGTTGGCAGCGCCGGCAACGAGCAGCGGGGCTACGCCGCCAGTCACAGTGCCTACAGCCGAACCCAATAGACCTTTTTTGACCCGGTCCTCGATCCCTTCGCCGCTACCGAAACCGGTCAGGCCGCCGAGGATTGACCCATCTGCCGCGCCGCCTGCCGCGATGCGCAATAGGGGAGCGCCAGCTTCAGCCGCGCGAACGCCGAGCGACAGACCACTTTTCGCCATCGCAGCGCCGCCGGCAACGCCCGCCGCACCCATGCCCGCGATGTACGATTTCGGATTGTCGTCATAGGCCTGCTGCTGATCGCCGCGAATGTCCTTCAGCGCTTGGTTGTAGGTCGATCCGGTGCGACCAGGCAGCTTCTCGATGAGGGAGACAAGGCCAGCCGCGCCCTCATCCGCAAAGCCCATGCCGGCCATATCGGCGGCGCCCATGCCGGCAGAGCCGAGCTTACCGTATTGCTGAACCTCGCCGGTCTTCTGGTCATAGCCTTCGACGCCGGGCGGCGCAAAGGCAGGGACGCCTGGCGGTTGCATGGTGTCAGGATTGACACCTTTGAAATTGCGGACATCGTCGAGGCTTACGCCTTCGCTGGCGATATAGCGATCAATGTCACCCTCGGGCGCATTCTGCCCGACCATCTTGCCGACATTGCCTTTGATGCGTGCGAGATCAGCCATCAGTCGAGACCGTATTTCTTCTTCAGGTCATCAGCGCCACCGGCCGACGGGGCTTCATCCTGCACGTCGCCACGATTGTTCTTAATCGCCTCAACCATGGTGTGGATGCGAGCCAGCTTGTCGTCGATCGAGCCTTTCGCCTCGCCCACTTTCGGAATGAGGGTCGAAGACAGGTTCTCGACCTCTCCCGGCGTCGCCGTCGCACCGGACACGCTGTAGAGATACGAAGCAACGACGGTGCGGAGCGAGTTCGCAGCCTGCTGGTATTCCTGTGTCGTGGCATAGTCAGCGCCAACTGGCAGGTTCGACCAAAGCTGATTGCTCGGGTCCGACATCGCGCCGAAGGTCTGATCGATCCGCTCAACCTCGGGTTTGACCACGGTGTAGAGCTGCTGATTGCGCTGCTGCGCTTCGTTCGGCGGCTTTTTAAGCGACTTCGGATCAGTCAGCGGGATCATGCCCGGGCGCGTTTGCGTGGGCTGCGGTGGTGTTGCAGCGGGCGCCACAGGTGCGGGAGCGGCCGGCGCCGCAATCGGCGCGGCGGGAGCCGGAACACTTGCCTGCGGGCTTGACTGGGGTGTCGGAGTGATAGGCTGAGCCTGGCCGCCTGCGGCTTGGCCGAAGACGCCCTGCGGCGTCATAAAGATCAACTCGCCGTTGGGGCCGGTGATGGTCTTGCCCGCGCCAATCTGGGCGGCCTGTTCCGGGGTCAGTTTGCCATTCTGGATCAGCCAGTTGAGGGACTGGCCTTCAACCGACTTGCCGTCGAAGATATCGCCGATCGCGCTGCCGCTACCGATGCTCTTGGTCTCGCCGCTGGCCGCGTCGAACAAGGTATGATCGTCGAGCTTCTGCCACTGCTTGGGCGGGACGACCAGCGACTTGCGCGCTGCCTGAATATGCAGCTGCCGGAGCGGGTCGGCATCCTGCATCCTCTGCTGAAGCATCATACTGGCCACGGCCTTGTGCTCTGGGCTGAGCCACGGATCTGCGGCGGCCTGCATAAGCTGCTGGACGGACGGGCCGGCCTGACCGGGCTGAATGGCGTCACTGGAGCCGCCTGCCATCACAGGCAGATCGCCGCCGCCCGAAGTGGCCGGCATGCTGGTTTCGATCCAACCCTGATCGCCGGTCGCGCCAGCCATTCCAGTCGTCTGCGCGTATTGATAATTCTTGCCGTCCGATCCTTTGCGGATTTCGCCGGGCGTGCCGGGGCCTTGCGGCTTGCCGCTCTGCATGGCGTGCGCGACCTGCTGGACGCCAGGCGAAGCTGGCGCGGCCTGCTCAGGCTGCATTGCACCCGCCAAAGCTTGAACGACAGGTGACGGGGCCGCTGGTGCCTGTGCGGGCGGATTGGCCGCACTGAGGGCCTGCACGACCGCGCCCTGCCCGCTGATTGGCGTCGGGCTCATCATGGTCGACAGGACACGCTCGCCGGCTGGCGTGGTCGCAGCAGGATCGCCGGGGCCTGGATTGGGCAGCGGCGCGGCGGGATAAGTCGGACGAGCTGTGGGAGCCTGCATCTGATTGGGGAGCTGCGGCACGCCGCCGGGGGCAGCCATGGGCGCGCCTGGCTCTGTAAAGTTTTTCTCTCCGTTCGCATGCCGTTGGTTGAAATCCGCCATAACCGAAGCCATGTCGGACGGGTCATTACTGGCAACCTGGACAGGCGCATCAGCGGGCGCCGCCGCCACGCTGCCGTCGCCGGGAGCCGCACTACCGAAGCGCTTCTGATATGCCAGCGCATTGGCAAGCCGCGTCCCTTCCCCGCCCTTGTCATAGGGCGAGCCGTAGCGGATGAAGCCTTTCAGCGCCCGATTTGCCCCTTGGATATCTGTCGCCTTGGCGAACGCCGACCCGCCGGGGTCCACCACGACAGTGCCGGTCTTATCGGGAACGATGCCGGCTTCCCTAACGTAGAAATCCATCTGCGCTTCGGGATCGCTTGCGGATCGGCCCGTTGCTCGGGCGAAATTCTCCAGCGAAGTCTTGCGGCCTTCCCGCCACTGGGTAAACCCGACTGCGCCCTCGCCGGGATTGATCGCGCCGGGTCGAAATTCGCTTTCCTGTTTCCAGTTGCCGAGCGTGGCATAGGCTTGCGCATCGTTGAGCCCGCGCGCCTTCAGGCCGCTGTAGATCGACGCCGGATCAACGCCGCCGTGAATCGTCTTGCTCACATCGACCGAAGGCAAGGCGCCGTCAGGCGATGCCGCTGCACTCGGCAGAGCACCACCACCGGGAGCAGCCGGAAACGTACCGGCATTGATCAAGCCGCCGAATGCGTCGCTGGCCTGCGACTGCCCTGCAGTTTCCGCCGCATCGGCGCGCCGGTTCAGAACATTCTCAACGATGCCGTCGCCAAGCGCGTTCAGACCCTCGCCGATGTTCTGCGGGGCGCGCTGAGACGCCATTAGCGCCTGCACGATAGCCCGCTTCCTGGCGACTGACGCGGGCGTTTCGCCCTTGCTCGTATCGATGTTGAAGGAAAGCATGCGTCAAGCTCCCAGCGACAATGCTTTGCCGTAATCGACCTGGCGGTAACCGTCCGGCCGGCGCGAAACGGCATCTGGGCGCACCTTCTCGACTTCGCTGGCCATGAGGCCAAGCCGCATCGGCGCATCCTTCGCCTCGCCCTTGTAGTGGAACTTCCACAGGCCCATTTCCGGCGTGATGTCGGCGAGCCGTTCCTTGTCCTTTTTGGCGTCGTCATCGGACAGACCGATGAGCTTACCACCGAGACCGAACAAGCCGCCGATCAAGCTGTTGGACTGCGCCATCTGCTGATTGTAGTTGTTCATTTTCTGATTGTAGTTTTCGTTGATCAGCCCCGCATTGTCGGTCGTTGGGATCGTGCTGCCGTTGTACCCGGCCGCCTGTGGCGAGCTGACTTGCGAACCAGACAGCAGCGCCGTGATCTCGTTGATCGGCTGATTGCGGATTGCCTGCCCTTCCGAGAAGGCTTGGCCGTGGCCTTGAAGGATAAGCTGGTTGGTCGCATCGTTGGCGTTCTGGCCCTGCTGAGCCATGGCGCGATCATAGGCTGCCGATCCGAGCTTGATGCCCTGATTGGATAGCCGTGTTGCCAGCGCATCCTGTTGTTGCGCCAGGATGGGATCGAGCCGTTCCTTACCGAGCTGGAGCAGGCGCGCTTCGGTGGCATCATTCGAGCCGTCGAATGGCTTGGCCATATAGTCGTTGAGGAACGACGATTGGTTATTGGCCAGCGTACCGAGGTTCAGTTGCGCCTTGTCGGTCTGATCCTTGATCGCCTGCTGTGCCGGCGAAAGGGTCGTCGTCGCGGTGCGCGTCGGGATTTGATAGGTCTTCCCCGTATAGGGATCGGTGATCGACTGCGAACCGTTGTCGGTATAGGTAATCGTGCCATCCGGGCCGACCTGATTGGCGTTGTTCAGATACGAATTCGCGATAGCCGTCGAGATGTTCGTCCCGGTCGACGCCGCAGAGGTATCTTTGGGATTGGGCGGCGACGGTGCTTTAGGCTTGCCCATGGATCTTCCTCGTAAACTTGCTATTGCGCCAGTCGTCGTCGGTGAGCGTGAAAACGTAGCCGTCTTCGTCACGGCCGCGCATGCGCTTGATCAGGTATGGCGTGAAGCCGAAGGCCTTCGCGATCCGGACCATGCGCTCGTTTTTTGCCGAGACCTGCAGGACCACCATCTGGCAACCGATCTGGTCGAACGGGTATGAAAACATGATGTGGCGGACATCTGCGGTGAGCCACCGCGGCGTCTTCGAAGCGCTCGAAATCTGGATCAGTCCGGGGCCGGGTTGCCAGTCGTGAAACACCATTCCGGCGACGAGGTCGCCGCCATCCTCGATGACACCAATTGCCTTACAGTTGCCGAAACCGGCTTCGCAGCCTGGTGTCAGATCCGCGACGAACTGAGCCACGGCCTCGTTGTGGTCGAAGAGCAGCCTAAACAACGACTGCCCCAACCTCATAGGTCATGTCGATCGCCACCAACTCAGCATCTGGCGTCGGTGTCACGCCGCATGTCACTTGAACCTGAGGTGCAACAACGAAGCCGGTGAGACCGACTGAAACCCATTTCGTCGAAACGGTCTTTGTCGCACTGGCGTCCCATTTAGCAACATCCCAGAGGCCGGAGTCCCACTCGTCGAAGAGAGTATCGTCGGCAACCGATGATGGCGCTGAAGGCAGCGAGACCTGGTAGTCCTTCGAAACCGACAACTTGGCAATGAACTTGCGGGAGGCGAGAAACACCGTCCGCGCCATATGGACAATCTTGCTCCGGGCCGCCGCCTTCATATGATCGAACAACCCGACATAGGTGCAGGTATACGGCGTCCCATCATCGGAACCGCTAACCTCGCACTGCATGATCTTGCCGTCAGAGGTGCCGAAATAGGCCCAATCATCATGCAGGACGAGGCAGCGCGTATCCCAACCGGTGTAGTCAGCCCAGGCTCCGGTTTGCAGGTTGACGACAAAGCATCGTTTATCCTGCCCGACATCGGCCGGCAGCGACACAATCGCCATGCTGAACAGCGGCCATTTGAGGATTTCCCATGGCAGGTTGGCGCGGAACGCTGCCTGGAAACGCCAGTCCGGTTCGATGTTGCGGGAAACGCTGATCAGCGAAAGCGCGGCGCGATCCTTCTGGATGGCCTGCGAGATCGGGACGATGCCGTCATCCATTGCAATGAGCAGCTCGCCGCCAGCCTGCATGACGGCCCTCTTGCCACGTGGCGGCGACATGTCATAGCGACCAACCAGCGACCAGTCGGTAGGATCGGCAGGGTTTGCGCCCTCATAGACAGCAACCTCGCCCTTGTCGGAAACGAAGACGCATTTGTCATCGACGCCGTCACCGGCATCAAGCGACCATGTGCCACCGAAAAGCAGCGAGCCACCCTTCTGGAAGACGCCAGCAAGGGAGATGTCGAGCGCGGCCCCGGCAATCGTATCGACGGGTAGAAACCATGCCGTCAGGCTGTTTTTCTGGACGAAGAACTCGCGGTTTCGATAGGTCCAGACATGGGAGAGTTTGTTGGTGTTGATCGGGCCAAGCGCGGCAACCGTGGTCCATGTCACACCATCGAACTGCCGCATGCTGTCGGTGCCGTTGACGGCTGAGAGATAATCACCGCCAGCCGTCTCGAACTGCACATAGCTGAAATAGCCGCTGGTCAGGCCGGAAACGACTGGAGCCGGTGCCACATTCGGATCGGCCGGGTTGGTGACATCGAAAATCTTGGCGCCATCGGACGCGAACATGAAGCGCCCGGCCGAGGCGTCATAGGACATCATGCTGATGACGGCGGTGGCGCCGATTGTCGCCTTTTTCTTCAAGCCACCGCGCAGCCGGATACCGGTTGTGGTCGGGAACCAGTTTTCGAGGACGCGGGCGCCCTGCGGCTTCGACGCGGCGAGGTTTTCGTTCGAAATCTTGCCCCGGATCGGCGCCGGGAACGTGATCGTGCTGTGCCGCTGCTGCGATGGCGCGGCAACGGGTACACGGCGGAAACCGGCCCTCACGGCGTGATTACCCCTGGAAAGGCGAAATCGGCGTCAACAGGCTGGCGGCCTTGCCCAATGACGATGATATTCGACCCCTTGTCGGCGCCGGCAGACACCGACAGCGCATCCTCGTATGTCGCCATGTCCTCGGAATAGGCCTGCCCCTTGTTGGCCTTCCACTGCCAGATCATGCCGAGCTTCAGGACGCGCTCGTCGAGCCGGTAGACATCGTCATCGGCAGTGAAAGCCGCCTTCGGCGCTCCGGCGTTGTCTTTGATGATCAGGTTGGTGATGTAGTAAAACTGCGCCGTGGTCAGGTTGGCGACCGGCGGCTTGATCAGGATCTGCTCGCCGATCATCGTCCAGGCACCGACCAGATTGGCGAAATTCTGCACCGCCAAACCAAGCCACTGGTCGCTATCGGCATAATGGCTGTAGGGCGCATAAGGGCTGGCGGACGGCCAGATGCGTGCCTTCTTCAACATCCGCTGGTAGTCGTCGGGAAGGTCGAAGCCCTGCGAGACGCCATCGCCGGTAAGCGTGGCGAGCGTCTTCAGCTTGGTCCAGTCGCGGGTATCGAAAGCGATCCTATGCGCCATCTCGTTCGCAAGCGACTGCAATTCGACGTGCTCGCGATCGGTCGATGAAAACACGGCGGTCGGCACGGTCAAACCAATGACCGTGCTGACATCCTTGATGACGCTGAGGATCGTCATGGCTTAGACCGCAGCCAATTCCTTGGCCGCCGCGACCAAAGTGTCATGGTTCGGATTACCGCGTGGACGGCTGCCGGTTTCGCGGGCGATGTAAACCTTCAGCGCCTCATCATCCATGGCGTCGATTTCGCCTTCGGTCGGCGCAACAACCGGCTCCAGATCGTCATCCTCGTCGACGGGGCCGGGATCGTCGTCGACCGGCTCTTCGGTGGCGACAGGTTTGCCGCCCTGCATGTACTCTTCGCGCAACCGGCGCTCTTCAGCCAGCTGCTGGGTGAGCGCAGCGACTTGGGATGCAAGGTTGGTGACATCGGCGCTGCCAGATGCATTGTCGAGATAGGCCTGTGCCTGGTTCTTGAGTTCGCGGCCGCCCATGCCGAGTTGCTTCAGCGGCGTGCCGTCGAGAGAGGCCAACTGCTCCACCGTTTTGACGTTCAGCGCGATCAGTTCGCGGCGCTTGCCCTCCATCAGGAACGGGGCTTCCGATAGCGGCGTGCCCGACAGCGGCTGCGTGTTGCCGTCCTTGAAGGCCAGATATTGCTGATTGTAGAGCATGGCGTAGGTCACGACGCCGCCACCGGCTGCCATACTTTCGCGGGTCGCGTTTGGCTCCGGCTCATGCGCCGGGAATGTGGCCTTGGTTTTGGTGTTTGCGGGAAAGGTAAGGTCGCAGACTTCCATGTCGACGAAGATCGGGCGTCCGGCCTTCTTGCTGGACTGCTCGTCGGGCACGACGTGATTGCGGAAAACTGCATTGATGACGTTCGTGTTCGCATTCATGGCGAATGTTCCTGTCTGAGAGGTTGCGGGAGAGAAATCGGGGAGCCGCGAAGCTCCCCGTTGAAGGTTCGGAAATGCCGTCAGGGTTAGGTGATCTGACCCTGCAGGAACGGCCGGCTGATCTGGATCACTGCCAGACCAGCGGACGGGGTGCCCGTTGTGGTCGACACTTTCGCGTTGAGCACCTGCTCACCAGCGACCGGGGCATCGTCCACGCTGCCGGGAGTGGCCGCCAGCATGAACACATCGGCACCGACCACCATCGCATTCGGCGCCTTCACTACCGCAGCACCCGCGATCTGATACCAGCCGTACTGGCTGGCAACATTCGCAGACATGGCGACAGCAACGGAACCGTTTCCACCGGTGGCCGGGGCGATGGTCGTGGTGTTGAGGTACTGGTCGTACGTGACCAGTGACCCGACAGCCGTCGCGGCAACGCCTTTGAGGTAGATGAACTCGCCGACGCCGTAGGTCGGATCTTCCGCCCTGATGATGTCGCCGAGGAAAGGACCAGGCGCACCGCGACCCAGGACTTGGGTTGTAGCGCCCGGCAAGACGGTCGCAGCGATCGGCTGCAGGCCGAGGTGGGGAGTGTGCGGAACGTAAGCCATGTTTCGGTCCTCCTTATGCGGCCGGGTTGGAGTCGTAGAACTTCCACTGGAAGAGCGGATTCGTCATGGTCACCTCGCCCATGAAGCCGATGTACTGGACAACGGCATCCTGGTTGATCGGGACCATCGCCTTGCCGATCTTGTTGAAGTTCCGTTCTGGGTGGTAGCGGACCCAAAGATTGTCGGTGTCCAGACCATAGGTCGTGTTCGCCGGCATGTTGGAACCGATGCCACCTTCAAGCACGATGTCGGCCGAGCGGCCGGCGCCGAAGTACTTCAGGGACGTGAAGCCGAGCTTGCCTAGCCCAGACACGTCATTGACGCGCTGGATGGCCACAGTGGCCGCATCGTAGGCCGCATAATGCTCTGCCGACATGAGCAGCAGGTCAGCGGCTTTCTTGCCGCGTGCGCGCTGCGTCATGATGCGGTTGAGCATCGGGCGGACGGTGGTTGCGGTGACCTGGGTGCCGATGTCGGTCGCGAACGAATTCGCGTCGAACACCGATGTACGCCAGATCGCATTGGCGCCGCGATCGATGCCGGCATAGGTGCCGGAATTGTTCACGGTCGGAACAGCCAGCTGCAGGCCGCCAAGCTCGCGGCCGCCGAAGCGGGTGCCGTTGCCATGGAGCGAGATGTCGACCTCATCTTCCAGCTCGCTTTCGGCGGCTGCGATGTGGCTTTCCATCATGTCCAGAAGCTGGTTTTCGCCCTCGTTGTTGAGGATGTCCTCATTGGCGAGGGTGATGGCGACGGCAACCATTTTCGGGGTGTACTCGGCGTCGTTGAACAACTCGGTCGGCACCGGGTTGAGGAACCCGAAACCGTTATACCAGACGGCCGATCCGGTCTTCGTGTAGAGAAGACGTTCACGGATGCGCGGGCCGGAATACTCCTTGAACTTGCCCTTGCTTTGAAGCACGTGCAGCAGAGCGCACGAGTTGGAAACCAGGTCCTGGTAACCCGAGGATCGATCCTCAAGCGCCAGAGACAGGATCTCCTGGTTCTTTTCGACTGAAGTAAGAGGCATCTCGCCCCTCCTTTATGACCGGATCATCCAGCTTGGGCTGCGGCCCGCCGGAGTGCATCCTTGATTGAGGTGGAGGCTCGCTTCGTTGCCGGGTCTGAGCCGGCCGAGGGTGCGCCTGTGACGGATTTCTGGCCCTTCAGGGTCTGAGCCTGCGGGTCTGGAGCGGTGCGCGTCTGAGGCGCTGCTTGAGCTGTTGTGGCTGGAGCCGGGTTCATCCGTTCTGCCAGCGAATATGCTTCGGCCAAGTCCTTGGTCTTGCCGGACTTGATAAAGAAGGCGATGTCTTCGGCCAATTCCTCGAACCGGGGATGTTCGGCCGCGAATTTTTCCACTGCGGCGCCGGTGCGCTCGACATGCTGTTGCTGGATCGAGGTGGTCACGCCACCGACCTGCTGCTTTAACGAGGCAATCTCCTGCCGAAGCTCGCGCACCGTGGCATCGTTCTGGCCCTGCACCTCGTCGGGCTTCTGCCCCATGACGTGCGCCGCCAGTTGGCGCAGCGAGACACCAGCATAGTCGCAAACCGCCTCGATGCCCTTCAGCGGATTGGTGAGAAGGGTCCGCTCCAGATTGGTGTAGCGGGTCATCGCATCGCGCAGCGACGTGTTGTTCTTCTTCGCTAGATCGTCGAAGTCCTTGACCTGTTCGTAGGCCTCGGCCGAGACGCGGTGCTTTTCGATACCGGCCTCGAGCTCGCGGATAGAGCGGTGCACGGCTGCTTTGACGGGCTCTGGAGATTTCTCCCATTCCGCCATCGCCGCAGCATCGCTCTTGAAGCGTGCCGGAGCCTCGTGATGAGCGGTCTTGGGAGCCGTTTCAGCGGGTTTTTCGACCGTGGCGGCAGTTTCCACCGCCTTCCCTGACTTCGGGTCTGGTAGTGCCTTGTCCGCTGTCTTGTCGGCTGGTTTCGACTGGATCGGAGGGGCTTTCTTATCAGCGTCCGATATCTCCGCCTTGGCCTTTTCCGCCACCTTTTCGGCAGCAGCTTTTAGAGCTTCCCGAGCGGTAGGAGCCTTCTTTTCCTCAGCCTTCGGATCGGACTTTGCTTCGGCCTTGGGAACCTCGGAATTGACAGGCGCCGGCGGGGCGACAGTCTCGACTTCGGGTGCAACAGTAGTGGTCTCGGCGGGCGCTGATGCGCCTCCGTTCAGGTCTTCCATTGGATTGCTCCGTCTGAGGGATTGCAGATAAAAGAGCGCACGACGCGGCGCGATTGCGTCACGGAATTCTGCGTGATCAAAATCTAATTCGGCTGATTATTTCGCTGAGAAAGCCGAAGGGATTTTAGTTCTTAATTATCGACGAGTGCCCAAGTATTCTCGTTAAAACTTTGTCGGCGTCACGGCCAAGAGGTAGATCGCCGCCTTGAACCTGGGCTCGTACGTACGCCTCAATCTTCGCCATGTCTTCTTCGCTGTACGCGTTCTGCGGATACCCATGGGGTATGCCCTCGCGGAACTCCATGATGCACGTAAATCCGTTGATTCCTGTCGTGCACACACGTACGTGGCTAGGAGGGTCTGCGACCGTCCAGCGTGGACCAAAGTTGAAAACACCAAGGTACAGGATTTCGGCTTCTATCGGGCCTACGTCCGAGGCAATCATGGCGTCATAAAACATCTGGTGCACGTCCCACCATGGGGTGGTTTCTTTATCGCATTCATAATCATGAATGACAGAGGCGTTCCGATACTTACCCTCGAACGGCCCGCCTATTATGCTCCAGAGGGGCTTTGGAATTGAAGCTCCATCTACCTCGGTTCCACTAGGCACGTTCCACTGTTTGTTGTTGTCATCATCAAACTCGTAGGGCTGCAAAAGCCTTATCTTGCGTCCGTCGTCTAGAAATTCGGCTTGGAAGCTTCCAACGAAATGACCGGCTCCAGCCGTTGAAACCTGTAACAACACAGCAATTGCAGACAAAATAATGCGCGACGTTCGCATGAGACTTCGCCCCTCCGCCATTTGTCTATCGATGGTAGGACTCTACCGAATGGTTGACAACGCAGCTTGGAGATCAGTTGCTTGTGGTTCTCTCGCCGCGCTCGAACCGGGCTTTTGCCTTTTGAACGCTATCCTTGATCGCCTTGCGGTCGACCTTGGGCTTCGGCTTCCGGCGATACCGCGCCGGATCGTTTCCGATCTCCTCGACACCAGCGGCGCGATAGGTCGCGCGCAGTGCCGATTTCGAGGTGTAGTAATTGCCGTCCAGCATCGACTGCGTTTCAGGCATCGTATCGGTGCTGATCATCGGCGCCGGAAGTGCTGAACGCTTTGGCCTGGCGGTTTCCACCTTGCGGAACACCTGCCGGCCGTTGCCGAGATCAATCCATGCGTAGGTCATCAGAGGCCGCTGGTCCGCTTCAGCGTTTGCGCGAGGATCGGATTGACCTGCGTCATCGCCAGCTTGTGACCGTCAAAAACACCGGCGTTGATCTGCCGGGCGATTTCTTTGGCCTGTTCGCCCGGCAGCCCGACCGCCATCAGCGAGGCGGCGTTGCCATTGGTGAGCCCGGCATTCATCTGCCGGGCAACCTCGATCGCCACTGGATAGCTCATCCCTCCCCGGCAGAGTTCATCAGCGCTAACTGGCATGGGGTGATCCTTTCTGGGCCTTGGCGGCAGCATCGGCTGCCTTCTTGGCATCCTGGCCAGCGGTGTGATCGGCCATCTCCTGCGGTGAAAGCGTGATGCCGGCTTGTTGCGCCATCTGGGCTTGCCCTTCTGGCGGCAGATCCTTGAATGCGATTGATTCGGATGGGCCTTTGGTCTCGACTGCGGCGGCAGGCTCTGGCGTCTGTAGCGCGGCGAGTTCGAGGCGCCTGATCTGCAGTTCCACGGCGCTCTTTTCCATGTCTTGCTGATGCTTTTGCGCCGCTGCCTGACCTGCCGCGATGAGGTTTTTTACCTGCAATTCAGTGGTGACGCGCTTGCTCTCCGCGTCCTGCTTTGCCGCGGCGTCC
This sequence comes from Mesorhizobium sp. M7D.F.Ca.US.004.01.2.1, assembly GCF_003997785.1. Taxonomy (NCBI): domain Bacteria; kingdom Pseudomonadati; phylum Pseudomonadota; class Alphaproteobacteria; order Hyphomicrobiales; family Phyllobacteriaceae; genus Mesorhizobium; species Mesorhizobium sp. M7D.F.Ca.US.004.01.2.1. The sequence continues at coordinate 25,236 of NZ_RZRQ01000039.1, forward strand.
TTCAACTGCGCGTCGTGCGCGGCTTGGTACTGCTTCAGCTTCTGATCGGCCGCCTTGGCATCGGCATCGGCCTTTTGCGCCGCAGCTGCCGGATCTGGTTGCGGCTGGCCAGCCGAGGCCTTCATCTTCTCGGCAAATTCATCGATGGCCGCGTCCATCGAACGGCCCGGCCGGAATGGTGCGACGGCAAATTTGAGCAATTCAGCAGCGAAAGGCGCCGTTTCTGGTTTCGACTGCACCATCGGCGCCAACTGCGCCAAGGTGGTGCCCAATGCTGAAAGAAATTCGGTACGATGCTGCTTTTCGGCATTCTCGTCGGGCTGAATGGTGCTGTCAGTCTCGATGTCGAGATTGAACGGTCGCATGCGCTGGTCCTGGAGCAAGTCCATCACCTGCTCGATGGTAACGGTTTTCTTCAGCTCCTCGACCTGCTGGCTGATCTGCTGCAACTGGCCTTGTGCCTGCTGCATGATCTGCTGTGCGGCTTCCGGGTTCTGCTTGGCCATCTGAGCGATTTCGGGATCAGACTGCGCCTGCTGAAGCTCCGCAGCGATCGACTTGCCTTGGGCCTCCAGCGCTTTCACCTGCTTCGAAATATCGGCGTTGGCGGGCAGGTCCATCTGCGCCATGTCAGCCAGCGTCTTCTGCTGGAAATTCTCGGCCATGATCTCGCCGGCAATGGCCGCGATGTCGCGGGCGATACGAACCAGTTCGTTCTGCCGGTCACGGATGCGAACCGAGCCGTATTGCGTCTTGATCTGCTGCGCACCGAGCGTTTCGTTCGGATTGCTCTCGCCGCGCATGATGTCCGACAGGCCACTGATCTGGTAGATGTCGTCGATCAGCTCCTTGCGGAGCGAGATGAGCTGGGTGATCGTCGTCGCGATCATGTCCAGCGGAAGCCAGACGATCGTATCCTTTGCGGCACCGTTGCCAAATGCTGCCCAATTCGACACCGGCACCATGACCTGGCGGTCGTTGGTCGACTTCAGTGCGGCTTCGATGGCATCGCCGATTTCACCGGCACCAGAGGGATAGAACCCCCGAACCCGAAGCCCCTGCGTCAGCGCGGAGATCCGGTTGGTGATGTCGTTGATTTCCTCGATCTGATCCTTGTAGAACAGATAATCCGGGACCGGGATCAGGCTTTCAGGCTGAAGCGTTCCATATGCCGGCTCCGGACATGGGAAGAAGCCTTCCAACGTCAGATGCGGCTCACCTTCATCGAGCACGACATCGACGCCAGGCGAGACCCAAACCACCTTGTTTTCAGACTTCGACCAGATTTCCCAGACGCGCGCCTTCAGCTTGCCATCATGGTTGTTCTTGTCGTCCTTGCGGACGGCGAACTCGGCATCCTGATAGGCATTGCCGGACGTGGCGCGGAAACGCTTCCGCATCTCCTTGCGCGTCATCCAGGCGCCACCGCCGACCCAATCAACTTCCCGCCATGTGCGGGCCGGATCATGCACGAAATCCTTGCGGTTCTTGTGGTCGATGCAAACCCGCTCGACGAAGTCGTTGTCCTTGCTCTTTGCCTCGTAGCGGAGCCATGCGCAGCCGCGATTGAGCAGGGCCAGATCGTCTCTGATACGGCGCATGACGCCGTCGATGCGCTCGCGATCGAATGTGACCACGGTGCAGCGCTCGAGGAACTCCGCCGTGGTGCGCTGCACCGGCCGGCGATCCTGAAAGCGCGGCGCAACCACCGGCACCGGGGGCCGGGAATACATCGACGGCTTAAGCACCTCGATGTTGGCCCAGAATATCTGGAATTCACGGTCGCGCGTGATGCTGGCCAAGCGGGCAAGCTCGGCATAGCGCTTCTGGATGTTGGTGCAGCGCTCCTGGTAGTCGGCGAACCCAGCCTTTTCCTGATCCTTGATGAGCTTCAACCAGCCCTTGGAGGATTTGGGTTTCAGCGACGGATCGACGGCTTCGCCATCGTCCATCACGTCGTCGTCGCTTTCGGTCGCCATTAGGCTACTACCTGCTTAGACAGCCATTCAGGCATCCGCTTGCCTTCCTCTGGCTCTGGCGCACCGTTCAGCGCTTTGAACTGATCCGCCTTCACAAACTCGCCGATGACGACATCTGCAATCAGCTCATAGCCTTGGCCGTCAGGCCCTTCGAAGCGATGGCCGGCGCGGTACAGTGGTTCGGTCATACGCGTATCCTTCGGATGCCTGCGCCGTCGTCGGGCGCACCGGGCAACATGATCTGGCCGGCCTTCGGGATTTCCTTCGGCCGCTCTTTCGGCTTGCCGGTCCATGGTCGCGACATGCAGGCATACCGAGTCTCGTCAGCAGCGTGATCTTCCTGCTTGGTGTCGAGGTCTTCCGGGTGCGCTTCGTCATGCTGGAGCGCCGGCAGTGTCCGAATGGTGTGAATGCAGGTGTCGAA
>NZ_RZRQ01000003.1:0-61053 GCF_003997785.1 Mesorhizobium sp. M7D.F.Ca.US.004.01.2.1
GGGAGATGGCCGGCAGGCCAGAGGGGGTCGCCGGACGTAAGGCGCTAGCCTCTTCTGTTCAAAGCAGGAGGTCGCGTCCCGTCGAACCGACCCCCTCTGTCGCCTTCGGCGACATCTCCCCCTCGAGGGGGAGATTACGCGCTCAAACCGCAATCCGCGGCCTTCCCGAGGCCACCGCCACCACATGCGCCTCGATGAACATGCGCTGGGCTTCGACGGTCGAGACGCGGAATTCGGTCGCGACGTCGATCTCGGCGCTGTCGGTGCCGGCCTCCCTGGCGCGCTGGGCGACGATGGCGCGGACATCGGCCTCGGCCGCTGCGATCGCCGCCGCCTCGTCGAGGAAATCGCGCACGGTTTCACCCGAGGCAAGACGAAACAGCCCTTCCTTGGGCTGGCTAACCCGCGCCTCGGCGGACACCCGCACCTGCCCAACGACGGCGCCGAGTGCGTTGGCGACATCGGTATCTTCCGGCACCACGCAGTCATTGCCGATCAGCGGCGACAGGCCGGCATAATGCAGCGGCGCCGAGGCGCCGAGGCCGATAACCGGGCGGTCGAGCGCCACGGTCAGCCGCGCAATGCCGGGATGCGCGTCGACCGCGCGCTGCACCAGCGCATGCGCCACGGTCGACGCACCATCGAGGCCGTCCTCGGCGAAGGCGGTTTCGAGGATATATTCGGCCGACCAGCGCGTCAGCGTCACCAGCACCCGCTCCGAGATCGCTTCGGGGGAAGCGGCGATGAATTGGCCACGGCCGTCGCGCTTGCGGGCGAACAGTTCGGCGCCGAGGCGCGCGGCAACGGGATCCCAGTTCGCCTGCTTGCCCAGCACATGGGCGGCGTCCGACGGGGTGAAGCCGGCGACATGCACCAGCCCGCGCGACACCAGCCGGTTCAGCGTCGCGTTCTGCGCGTTCGAGGTCAAAAGCCTGTCGATGGCGAGCGGCACGGCACCAATCAGCTCGTAGAGCTTGGCTTCGGCGCCGGTCAGGCCGGCGGCGAGCCGATCCGGCACGCCGGTGCGCACCGCGAAGCGGCCATCCATGCGGCCGGGATTGGGTGCCCGCAGTTGCCGTTCGAGTTCCGATGTGACGGCGCTGCCATGGGCCATGCCGGCCAGCGCCAGCGGCACCAGGCGGCGCGGCCCGAGCAGGATCTTCGGGTTGAGCGCGCCATCCTCCAGCGTCACTTCGGAATCGCCCCCGAGGCCGAAGGTGCGCATGGCGACCGCCTCGACCATGGTGCGGAAGCCGCCGACGGTGGCGCCTTCCGGATCGAGCCTGGGACGGCCGCTGTCGAGCACGGCAACATCCGTCGTGGTGCCGCCAATGTCGGAGACCACAGCATTGTCGAGCCCGGTCATGTGGCGGGCGCCGACCAGGCTGGCGGCCGGGCCGGACAGGATGGTCTCGATCGGCCGCTGGCGGGCAAAGGCCGCCGAAACCAGCGCGCCATCACCGCGCACCACCATCAGGGGTGCTGCAATGTTGCGCGCCTCGAGAAAGCCTTCGGTCGCCGCCACGAGCCGGTCGATCATCGAGATCAGCCTGGCGTTGAGCAGCGTCGTCAGCGCCCGGCGCGGACCGCCGAGCTTGGCCGACAGCTCGTGGCTTGATGTGACCGGCAGGCCGGTCTTGTCGCGGATCAGCTCGCGGGCGGCGATCTCATGCGCCGGATTGCGGGTGGCGAAATAGGCGCAGACGGCAAAGCCGGATACCGACGCGCCGAGTTCCGGCAGCACCGCTTCCAGTCCGGACAGATCGAGCTTGGCGGCATTGCCATGGACGTCGTGGCCGCCCGGACAAAAAACCACCGGATCGGTGCCCAGCGCGGCCTTCAGCCCGTCGCGGGCGAGGTCGCCCTCGGAAAAGCCGATCATCACCAGCGCGACGCGACCGCCCTGGCCCTCGACCAGCGCGTTGGTGGCAAGCGTCGTTGACATCGAGACCAGCTTGATATCAGCGGGATCGGTGCCAGCCTTCTGCAGCACCGCGTCGACGGCGCCGGAAATGCCGACGGCGAGATCATGCCTGGTGGTCAGCGCCTTGGCCTTGGCCAGCACCTTGCCCTTGTTCGGCCCCTGCTGCGGGCCTTCCGTCTCTGACCACAGCACGGCATCGGTGTAGGTGCCGCCGGTGTCGATCCCGAGGAACAGCGGCTTTGGCTTGGTCTTGGCGGTCATTGCTGATGGCGGTCCGGCTGGCGAAATTATCTGTCCATGCCCTTAGCCGATACCGAGCGGGCGATAAAGCTGCGAGCGCTGGGCCAAGGGAAGAGAGCCAATCTCCCCCACGAGGAGGGAGATTGGCAGCTTTGCCGCAACGCTAGTAACCAGCTTCCACCGATGCTGGAAGTCTTATCGCCATGGCGGATGACAAGTCTGGCGAGGACGCCGCTATTTCGCGGTGACGGTGCCCTTCATCGAGCTGTGGATCGCACAATGGAATGGGTGCGCGCCGGCAGCTGATATCTTGACCTTGGCGCTCTTGCCGGTGGCGAGATGACCGGTGTCGAAGGAGCCGTCAAGCGCGGTGGCGGTGTGCGTCATCGGGTCGGCATTGGTGAAAGTGATGGTGTCGCCGACGGCGACCGAGATTTTGGACGGGGTGAATTTCATGCCCTTGATCTGAACCGCATGATTGGCGGCGTAGGCGGGCATGGCAAAGGCAAGCAGAGCAAGAACAAGCATGGTGCGCATGATGATTTCCTCCTGAGCGCGAACTCTCATCCTACACTAACGCTGGCGGACCTCCTTTCATGCCACGAAGCCTATTTTTTTATGCGTCCCATCGCAAAACGGCTTGTTGGCGGAATGGCCGCAGCGGCAGAGGAAGGTGCGTTGCGTGCGGTCGACCGTGTGGCCGGTGCCGGTGACGATCTCGACATTGCCTTCGAGCTTGAGCGGGCCGTTGGTGGTCGGCGTCACTTTCAGCGGGCCATTCCTCGCCTCCAGCGCCGGCGTGTCCTTCAGCGGCGGCTCGCCGGTGGCGGCAAAACCTGACTTGTTGTGGCTGCCGTCGCAGAACGGCTTGTTTTCCGAGGCGCCGCAGCGGCACAGCGTGGCGCGATAAAACGTTTCGCCGTCGAGCACGATCTCGGCATGCACGGCCAGCGGGCCGTTTTCACGCAGCCGCACTGTGTTGACCACCGGCGGCTGCTCCTGCGGCCCGCCATCCTTCCTGATGTAGGTGATGGCGCCCGAGGGGCAGCTTTCGGCGATGGCGACGATCTTCTCGACGCTGGCGGCCTCGGGATGGATCCACTGGCCCGGCGCGTTGGGTACGAAGACATGCGGATCGCCGAGCACGCAATTGCGCGAATGGATGCAGCGCTTGCCGGAGAATCCGACGTCGATCTTGTCGCTTTCGACCATGCCGGCCATAGCTGGGCTCCTCTTGCCTGAAGCACGTCGCATCCGAATGGATGTGGCGCGCTCTGGGTATTCGCGCAATTCCGCACGGAAAACCGCTTCACACTTTTCCTGGAATTGCTCTATGGCTCCGGCAGGATAACCGTCAAGCTGGCAAGCCGGTCAGGGGACCAGGTCGATTTCCTCGGTCTCGCCACCGCTGCAGGTATAGCAGCAATCCTCGCATTTTTCCTTGTTGCCGGGACCGACGCCCCAATAGGTGCCCTCGTCGCCATCGACCCAGGCGCCGTAGCAGATCGATTCGCCCTCGTTGCACGAGATCGGCAGCTGTTTGGTCTCGCCATCGTCAAGGAAGTAGTCCTTGTCCTCGCCCGGCCAGACATAGTCGCGGTCCTGGCTGTAGAGCTCGACGCGCATGGCGTTGGGGTGGCTGTTCTTGATGGCGAAGGTGATATCGGCGGCGTGCGCTGACGGCGCAAGCAGTGTGGCAAGCGACAACGCGACCAGCGTGCGGCGCGCGTAGGTGTAAAGCATGGTAACCCCCTGAAATAGCGGCCCACCCGGCCGCGGAGCGACCATCGCACGCTGCATTGAATCGCTAAAGGGATGATTGCAACAATTCCCGGACTGATTTTGGGGATATCGGCGTGCCTCTGCCCTAGGGCACCAGATCGATCGTCTCGGTCGAATGCTCCACGCAGATGAAGCAGCAGGTGTCGCAGGGCTGGTCATTGTCCGGTCCGACGCCGGCGGAGATGCTGTCGTCGCCATCGACCCAGGCACCGTAGCAGATATGTTCGCCCTGATTGCAGGAGAGCGGCACGGATTTCTGCGAGCTGGGGTCGATCAGGAACACCTTGTCGTTGCCCGGCCAGACCGTCTCGCGGTCGCGGCTGAACAGCTCGACCGCGACTGCTTCCGTGCGCAGGTTCTTGACGAAGAAGGCCATCTCGGCGGCCTGCGCCGAGGTGGTGAAGAGCAAGGCCGCAAGTGCAGCCATACGAAAGAGCGTCACCATCGGACCTCGCGAATCATTCCGGCAGAATCGCATGCCTGCCGGGAACTAGGAAGGCGCAGCCGCCGGCGCCGAGATCTCACGCCCCAGTCGCACCGTTTCCCGCACCAGAAGATCGAAATCCTCGCGCCTTGTGCGATGGTTGGTGATCGCCGCGCGCACCCAGTGCTCGCCATGCACCGTGGTGTCCGACAGAGCGGCAATGCCCTGTTCCTGCAGCCGCAGCATGATCTCGGTGTTGAGCACCTTCAGCGCCTCGCCGGCCAAACCGGGCTGATAGCGGAAGCAGACGATGTTGATGGTCGGCACTGCCGCCAGCTCCAGGTCCGGCTCGGTCTCGATCAATCCCGCGAGATAGAAAGCTTGTGCGATGTTCTGGTCGATCAGGCGGCCGAACTTGTCGATGCCGTGCTCCTTCAGCGCCATCCACACCTTGAGCGCGCGAAAGCCGCGCGACGTCTGCAAGCCGTAGTCGTGCAGCCATTCGCCGGAGGCCAGGCCGCGCGGCGTTGATTCCAGATATTCCGGCGTCACGGCGAAGGTCCGGCGATGCGCGATGGCATCCCTGACCAGGGCGCAGCCGACCTCGAACGGCGCATGCAGCCATTTGTGGGGATCGAGCGCAACTGAATCGGCCCATTCGATGCCGGCGACGCGATGGGCATTTTCAGGCGCAATGGCGACCAGCGCGCCGATACAGCCGTCGACATGGAACCAGAGGTCCTCCTCATGGGCCAGCTTGGCGAGCGTCCGCAGGTCGTCGATCGCCCCGGTGTTGACCGTGCCGGCATTGCCGATGATACAGGCCGGCTTGAATCCTGCCGCGCGGTCCTCGGCGATCGCCGCGCGCAAGGCAGCGATATCGATGCGCAGCCCGGCATCGGTCGGAATGCGGCGCAGCGCCTTGTTGCCAAGGCCGAGCGCCTCCATTGCCTTGCGGTGGCAGGAATGGATCTGGTCTGAGCCATAGAAACGCAGTGGCTTCTCGATGGCGGCAACGCCGTGCTCGCGCACGTCGATGCCCGCCTTGGTGTTACGCGCCACCGTCAGCCCGATAAGGTTGGCCATCGAGCCGCCGCTGACCAGCGTGCCGCTGGCAGAAGCCGGAAAGCCCAGCATCTCTTTGCACCAGTTGACCACCTGGCTGTCCATCAGCCCGGCGGCGTGGTTGCCGCCGCCGAGGTTGGAGCCCTGGATTGCCGCCAGGAAATCGCCGAGCGCGCCGGTGAAGTTGCTCGATCCCATATACCAGGACCAGAAGCGCGGATGGATGTTGCCCATCGGATAGGACATCACCGTGCGCGAGACCTCGCCATAGACAGCGGCAAGCGGCGCCGGCGATCGCGGCAGCGGTGCCGCGAAGACCTCTCGCACATCCGCAGGCATCTCCCGCCAGACTGGGCGGTCGCGCAGGTCGCGCAGATAGTCGACCGCATCGTCGATAATCTGGTGCGACAGGGCCTGCACATCGGCCCAGTCCTGGGGATCGAGCGTTTCCTCGGCCATCAGGCCGAGGGGTTCCTGTACGGCGTCCATACCGATCTCCCGTCAAGCCGCCGGAAACTGGCAGCCGGGCGTCGAGCGCGAAAGGGCAGCCTCATCGGCGTCCATCTCGGCCTCGATGCCGTCGAACAGCGGCGTCGACATGTAGCGTTCGCCGGTGTCGGGCAGCATGCACAGGATCACCGCCCCGGCCTGTGCCTGCTCGGCGACTTGCCGCGCCACGGCAAAAGTGGCGCCGCCGGAGATGCCGGTGAAGACGCCTTCCTGGCGCGCCAGCGCCTTGGCCCATTTGATACCCTCGGGCCCTGCAATGGGCATCACCTCGTCGTAGAGGCTGGCGTCGATCGCTTCCTGCAGCACGTTGGGGATGAAATCCGGCGTCCAGCCCTGGATCGGGTGCGGCTCGAAGGCGGGGTGGCTGGCGGCAGGGGCGCCATCGGCACCACGCTGCTGCACCTTGCCGCTGCCGATGAGCTGCGCGTTGGCCGGTTCGGACAGCACGATGCGGGTTTCCGGCCGCTCCCGGCGCAGCACGCGCGCCACGCCGACGACCGTGCCGCCGGTGCCATAGCCGGTGACGAAGCAGTCGAGCCGCGAACCGGCGAAGTCATTGACGATCTCCCGCGCGGTCGTCGCCTCGTGGATGGCGGCGTTGGCGGCCGTCTCGAACTGGCGGGCGAGGAACCAGCCATTCGCCTCGGCCAGCTCCACCGCCTTCTTGTACATGCCGAAGCCTTTTTCAGCGCGCGGCGTCAGCACCACCTTGGCGCCCAGCATGCGCATCAGCTTGCGGCGCTCGACCGAAAAGCTGTCGGCCATGGTGACGACCAGCGGATAGCCCTTCTGCGCGCAGACCATGGCCAGGCCGATGCCGGTGTTGCCGCTGGTCGCCTCGACCACCGTCTGGCCCGGCTTCAGCGCGCCGCTGCGCTCGCCCTCCTCGATGATGTTGAGCGCCAGCCGGTCCTTCACCGAAGCGCCGGGATTGAAGAACTCGGCCTTGACATAGATCGTCGCGTGAGCTGGTCCCAGATTGTTGATACGGACCACCGGCGTGTCGCCGACGGTGTCGAGAATGCTGTCGAAAAGGCGGCCGCGGCCGGCCGTGGTCCTGATTTTCTGCTGATGCAACATCTTGGTCTCCTCGATTGTCATCGTGTCTTGTCATCACGGGCCGGTTACAAACCGGCGGGTTGTGCGGCGAAGTTTCGTGACCTTGCTGCGCTAGGACTGACATGCCGCACTGCGGCAATGGTGGTGTCCGGCGCGTAATCCGCTGCCGCATGCGCCTTGTCGTGTTTGGTGATACAGGAGTGGCCGACAGGCCAGCGTGGGAGCAGGCGTGGAAACCGACGTGGAATCCGCACGATCGAGGCTGGGCGGCGAGATGCCGGCGCTTTCCGTGCGCCTGCTCGGACCGCTGGTAATCTCCCGCAACGATGTGCCGGTTGCGTTGCCCTCGTCACGCAAGCTGCGCGCTCTGTTCGCCTATCTGGCGCTGGCGCCGCATCCGGTCGGCCGCAGCCGCCTGTGCGAGCTGTTGTGGGATGTACCGAACGATCCAAGGGGCGAGCTGCGCTGGTGCCTGAGCAAGCTGCGGGGCACACTCGACGCGCCAGACCGACACCGGGTCGTGACACAGGGCGACACGGTAGCGCTCGATCTGAGCGATTGCCTGGTCGATGCGCTGGAAGTCAGCCAGGCCGTCACGCAAGGGCTCGGCACGCTTGATGTCGAGCGCTTGCGGGTGCTGGCCGGGCTGTTTGCCGGGGATTTGCTCGACGGTCCGGAGGTCGAGCGCAGCCCGCATTTCAACAGCTGGCTGATCGCCCAGCGTCGCCGTTTTCACGCGTGCCATATCGCCGTGCTGGAACAGCTTGTCGCGAGCCTGCCGGCGGATAGCGACGAGGCGATCGTTCATCTCGACACATGGGTGGAACTGGCGCCGTTCGACGAGCGTGCGCATGCAGCCCTTCTGGCCAGTCTGGCCCGGCGCGGCGAGGTCGGCGCGGCCGAGCAGCACCTGGCTTCGGCGGAACGATTGTTTCAGTCGGAGGAACTGGATTTCGCACAGCTTCGCGCGGCCTGGCGGGCAATCCGTAACCAACAGTCGGGTACCCCGCTCCGGCCGCAGCAGGCCTGCCTGTCCACAATATCGCAGTTGGCCGCGGCGCCCTCAGATGCCGGCCCGGTCGAACCCAGCCACGCTTCGCTGGCGGTGATGCCGTTTGTCGAGGAGAGCGGCGGCACGCGCGGCGGATTGGCCGATGGTTTCACCCACGACATCATCACCCGCCTCTCCAAGCTCAGGGATTTCTTCGTCATCGCGCGCGGATCGGTGTTTGCGCTGGCCGAGAAGGACATCGCGCCCGAGGATGCCGGCCGCCGGCTGAATGTCGACTATGTCGCCACCGGCACCGTGCGCAGCCCGCCCGGCCGCCTTATTGTCAGCGTCGAACTGATCGAGGTGCGCACCGCCAGGATCGTCTGGGCCGAGACGTTCGAGCGCAGGCCCGACGACATCTTTTCCGTACTCGACGATATCGGCAACAGCATCGTCTCGTCTATCTCGGCCGAGATCGAAACGGTCGAGCGCAACCGCGCCATGCTGAAAGCCCCCAGTTCGCTCAACGCCTGGGAAGCCTATCATCGCGGCCTCTGGCACATGTACCGCTTCACCCAGGCGGAAAACGAGCAGGCGCGGCATTTCTTTGCCCAGGCCTTGCAGCTCGACCCGACCTTTGCCCGCGCCTATGCCGGCCTGTCTTTCACCCATTGGCAGAACGCCTTCCAGCGCTGGGGCGACCGCGACCGCGAAAGCGCGCTGGCCTTCGAGAGCGCCGGCCACAGCCTGCTGGTCGACGACCACAATCCGGCCGCGCACTGGGCGATGGGGCGGGCGCTGTGGCTGCGCGGCGAGCAGGACAGCTCGCTGATCGAACTGGAACGGGCGGTGGACCTCAGTCCCAATTTCGCGCTTGGCCACTATGCGCTGTCCTTCGTCCATTCGCAGTCGGGCGACCCGCAAGCGGCGATCGGCTCCTCCGACCATTCGCGCCATCTCAGCCCCTTCGACCCGCTGCTGTTCGGCATGCTGGGCGCGCGGGCGATGGCGCATGTCCGGCTCGGCCAGTTCGAGGAGGCGGCCGAATGGGCGCTGAGGGCGGCGGCGCGGCCCAACGCGCACGCCATCATCCTGGCGATCGCAGCACATTGCCTTGCTCTGGCCGGACGGCTCGACGAGGCACGCGGCTTTGCCGCCGTCATCCGCAAGACATTGCCGAGCTATGGCGTCGACGATTTCATCGGCACATTCCGCTTCGAGCCGGACGCCGTAGCGCTGTTCCGGCAAGGGGCAAGGCGGATCGGGCTGCGCTGAAGCCGGGCGATCGCCATCTGGGGGATCGCCTGGGAATTCCGCCTCAATTCCGCCCGGTTAACACTGTCGGAAGGGGTTGCTTAACCGTTCGCGGCTATGTCACGGCCGGGGGGTCTGACAAAGTGAGTATGATGAGCAACAGCCCCGACAAGCGCAATGAATGGCGCGCCATTTTTTACGTGCAAGCCCGCGTTGCCATCCTGTTTGTCCCGGTGGTTGCCAGCCTGCTGATCATAGCGGCACTCGCCGGCAACGAACGCAAATCCGTTCCCAGCACGATCGACCCGACCGTCACAGGCTCCGTGCGATAAACGGCGCGGCAGCCGGCAGCGAACGCCTGTCAAAACGCTTCGAACCGACCGCCGCGATGCTCTGCCAACGGCCACCCATGTCGAGGAGCCCGCCGAGCGGCTCCTCTGTCCGAGTGCGTCTTCGAACAGCGCCGACCTAAAGAATTTTGGTCACCAGTTTGTCCAGCCGGGAGTTCTCCCGGTAAGCCAGCCGCACAATGATGGCGCCCAGGATGCCAGTGATGGCCCCGCCGACAACGTCGGTCAGGTAGTGCGTCCCGATGTAGATTCTCGACCAGCAGACCAGGAATGCCATGACGAGAAGCGCAGTCGTCCGACGCGGGAGACCTTGCATCGCAAAGGCCGCAACAATCGCAATGGTGGCTGTCGCGTGATCGGACGGGAATGACCAGTCGGCGCTGGGCGCAATCAACAGATGCGTCACACCGGCATCGTAGGGCCTCACCCGATGCACGAAGAGAAGAATGAACTGGTTGACCGCAAGACCCAGCAAGAACGCCAGGCCGGCGGATATCGCCGCGTGGCGAACATGATAGCGGTCGGCCTTCGCCCACCATTGCAGGACCACGGCCAGCACCATGAGGGGAACGCCGATTTGTGAGATGCCGACCATTGCATTATCAAGAAAAGGGCTGATACCGGCCGCGGCGTTTATCCAGTGCGTTAAAGCTGCATCCATTTGGCGTCGGTTCCCGCGATTGGTCGTGAGGTGGATTTTTGAAGCCCGTCGATGAACACCGCATCCATCAGATTTTTGAAGTCAGCGTCTGGTTCAAGGGCGCACATGCCCTGATTGAGTGCATCGGTGGGATACTGCTCTATGTCATCACCACCGACACCATTGCCTCCTGGGTCAATGCTCTCACCCAGGAGGAATTGATCGAAGATCCGAACGATTTCATAGCGAGCCATCTGTCGCAGATGGCAAGCCATTTTTCGATCGCCAGCAAGGAGTTCTACGCCTTCTACCTGCTCAGCCACGGCCTGATAAAGCTGGCCTTGGTTGTCGGCCTCCTGAGAGGCAAGCTTTGGTCGTATCCAGCATCGCTCGCGGCATTGGGCTTGTTCATGGTCTATCAAGTCTACCGCTACTCCTACACCCATTCGTTCGGCCTGCTCGTCCTGACCGTCTTCGATGCGGCCGTCATGGTGCTGATCTGGCACGAGTGGAAGATCGTGCGACGGCACAAGCCGGCATGACAGTTGAACCGCCGGCCTCATCCCTGTTCACTGGTCTGGAGCCCTGCCTTCACGCAATTCCCAAGGGAAAGCGCTATGCGCTTTTCCCGGGAAAACCGTCTCACACTTTCCCGGACTTGCTCTAAGAACTCGCGCTTTCCGGCAGCATTCGCTTGAGCACGTCGTCCTTGCGGATGAAATGGTGCCACAGCGCCGCGGCCGCGTGCACTCCGGCGAGGATGAGGATCGAATTGGCGCAGAGGCTGTGCAGTTCCCTGATGAACCGGGCCGTGTCGCGGTCGGGAGAGACCGGAGCCGGGATGGTGAAAAGGCCAAAGAAGCTCAAGGCGTCGCCCCTGTACCACGTCAGCAGGATGCCGAGAACCGGAATGGCCACGAGTAGCCCATAAAGCAGCAGATGCGCGATCTTTGCGGCCCATCGTTCAAGCTCTGACATCTCCATCGGCAGCCCTGGCGTTCCCAGCATCAGCCGCAGGCCGACGCGGATAACGACCAGCGCGAACAGCAGCAGCCCAAACGAAATATGAAGCCACCAGACGAGCGCACGACCGGGGTCGCCGCGCGGAAAAAGCTCCTCCACATAGGTCAGGCCATAAAGGCCGATGACCAGCAGAAACACCGCCCAGTGAATGGCCTTTTGCGCGCTTGTATAGGTGGGGTTCATGCGAGCCTTCCGTTTTGAATGTTTCTAAATTAGCCGCGATCATGTCAAAGCTTTGTCGGGCTCTGGTGATCGTGAGAGGCATTACGATCTACCAGCGCTCAGTGACAGTGTGGATTGCAGCGGGTAGCTACCGGGATCGCGAATATGAAGTGAAAGTCGATCCCCAGCGATGGTACTCGCATGTGGAAAGAAGCCGCCAGATACAGGTCGGGAATGTGTGCCTGTAAAGCGGGGCCGCCTTCCTGTCCAATTGGTACCCTGGATTAACCCGGCTACCACGTTTTGATATGGTGCAACGGCACCGTTGATGCCTTAGTTTTCCTTGTCCGGTACCTTGGATTCTACCGGCTGATCCGGTTCGTGCCGGATCCCAAGCACTAGCATGGGCTGTGATACCCATCGCAACGCTGCTCGTCTGCGTATTCAGGAATCCGTGAACAATCCCATTGGACTGACGCTGGGCGGGCAAGGGAGAATGCGACCTTATGAAAAATCTTCAACCGTCGATCCCACCGACAGAAAAAAAGACCAAATCGGAACTTCAAGCGGCTGTCGAACGCCTCGCACCGTTTCATCACGCCATCGACTTGCCTTACGGCTTGAGCACCTACGTGCCGACCGCTTCTCGTCAAGACCGAGAGCGCACGAGAATGCAAAATCTCATCGATCACGCATGGCCAAGTATCCTTAGTGCCTGTGGAGGGTCATTGGCAGGCAAAAGGGTACTTGACGTGGCATGCAACTGCGGTGGTTTTTCCGTGCACGCGGCAAGGGCAGGTGCCAGTTATGTGCTTGGGATCGACATTGATCCTCACTATATCGAACAGGCAAATCTCGTAAAAGAGGCAGTAGACCTCCACAATTTAGATTTTCAGCAACTTGATTTGATGGAACTTGATCCGTCCAAGCACGGCGCATTCGATCTCGTCCTGTTCTTCGGGATTCTATACCACTTGGAGAACCCTGTTTTAAGCCTCAAACGTATTTCAGCATTGGCAAGCAACGTTCTAGCGGTTGATACCACTCTCATGAAGGTGCCGATCATAAATCGAATCCTGGATCGATGGCCGATGTGGCATATGCGCAGGGTGGCGGGGGTCGATTCCGCAGCAAGCAACATTACGACCTCGCGCTGGCGCCCAGAGGAATTCTGTCAGTTTTCCCCCAATTCCCGCGCCGTCATCAGCTTATTGGAATATTCTGGATTTACCGATATTGAACGTCTCAAACCGACAGTAACCGGGCTTGAGAAACGCTACTATAACGGGCGACGGGCAACGTTCATTGCGATAAAGAATCGCGGAAGCTACCCCGGCATCAGGCTTGCCCATAGGAGCAGGTGAAGGACACCAAAGCCGGCCAGATACAGCGCCACGAAGATGAGCGCGGCGCGAATGATTAGGCGGGTATGCGAGCCTTCCAGTCTGAATGTTTCTAAACTAGCCGCGATCATGTCAAAGCTTTGTCAGGGCTCTGGTGGTCGTGACCTGGCAGACACTGAACTGGTAACCTGTCAGTTTGCTGACAATCGGGCATCGAGCGGCGATTATGCTTGGACAAAGAAAAAGCCCGGGCGAACCGGGCTCTTCTTCGGGTCTCTCGGGCGCAGCTCAATAAAAGCGCGGGATCGGGCCGTTCTGCGGGGTCACGTCGTCGCCAAGGTCGACAAACACCTCGTCGACATAGCACCATGCCCAGCCTTCCGGGGGATCGTAGCCCTCGATGATCGGATGCTTGGTGGCGTGGAAATGCTTGGTGGCGTGGCGGTTGGGCGAGTCGTCGCAGCAGCCGACATGGCCGCAGGTGCGGCACAGCCGCAGATGCACCCATTGCGACCCGCTCTTCAGGCATTCCTCGCAGCCGAGCGCGCTCGGCGTCACCTTCCTGATGTCGCGCGTATGTCTGCATTCATCCATCATGGTCTCCCTGCCGTTTGAGGTGCGTCGGCGTTGCCGCGCGCGAGATATGCATGCAAGGCCGCGACCACCTGGGCGCCTTCGCCGACAGCCGCCGCGACGCGCTTGACCGAGCCGGCGCGGACGTCGCCGATGGCGAACACACCGCTACGGCTCGTCTCCATCTGCGCCGATCCCAGGTCCGATCCGGTACGGACGAAACCCTTGGCGTCCAGCGCCACATCGCAGTTCGCCAGCCAGTCGGTGTTCGGGTCGGCGCCGATGAACAGGAAGAGATGGCGGATCGGGCGCGTCGTTTCCACGCCGCTGGCGCGGTTGCGCCAGCGTACCGTGCCAAGATTGCCCTCGTCGCCTTCCAGAGCCACGATTTCGGTCCCGGTCAGCACCTCGATATTCGGTTGCGCCCTGATGCGCTCGACCAGATAGCGCGACATGCTGGCATCGAGGCTGTCGCCGCGCGCCAGCAGCGCCACTTTGCGCGCATGGCTGGCCAGATAGACAGCCGCCTGCCCGGCTGAATTGCCGGCGCCGACCAGCGCCACTTCTTGGCCCGCGCAAAGCCGGCCTTCGATGGGCGACGCCCAATAATGCACGGAGGTTCCCTCGAACCGCGCCAGATTGGCGATGTCGAGGCGGCGATAGCGCGCGCCGCTGGCGATCACCACGCTGCGCGTCCGCACGGTCTCGCCGTCGCCGACATCGAGCCTGTAGCGGGCGCCGTCGGTGGCAGCATTCAAAAGCTTCGCCTCGTCCGGTATTACCATTTCGACGCCGAACTTCTGCGCCTGGTTGTAGGCGCGCGCCATCAGCGCCATGCCGGAAATGCCGGTGGGGAAACCAAGATAGTTCTCGATGCGCGAGGACGCGCCCGCCTGTCCGCCAAAGGCGCGGCAATCGAGCACGATCGTCGACAGCCCTTCGGAGGCCGCATAGACAGCGGCCGCCAGCCCAGCCGGTCCGGCGCCGACAATGGCGACATCGTACAGTTTGTCGGCATCGATCGGCCGCAGCAGGCCGATGCAGCGGGCGAGGTCCTTTTCGCCGGGGTTCATCAGCAGCCTGCCGTTCGGACACAGCACGATCGGCAGATGGTGAGGATCGACGTCAAAGCGCTCGACCAGGGTTTTCGCACAAGGATCGCTGTCGGAATCGAGCACGCGGTGCGGCTGGCCGCTGCGGGCGAGAAAACCCTGCAGCCGCAACACGTCGGCATTGCCAGCAGGTCCGACGATGATCGGTCCGCTGGTGGCGCTTTCCAGCAGCCCGACACGGCGCAGGATCAGCGCCCGCATGATGCGCTCGCCGAGATTGGCTTCCTGCACCATCAGGTCGCGCAGCCGCTGCGAGGCGATGACGAACGCTTCCACCGGTTCGGCGGCCCGCGCATTGACCAGTGAAGGACGGGCCGAAAGCTGCGCCAGCTCGCCGACAAAACTGCCCGGACCGTGGGTGACGATCGTTTCGCGCCGGCCAAGCCCGCCATCCTGGGTGATGTCCACGCTGCCCGACAGCACGACGATCAGACCGGGCGCCACATCGCCAGCCGTGACGATGTTCTCGCCGGCCGCATAGACGCTGGCCTCGCCGAACCGGCGCATGCGATCGATGTCCGCCTCAGCCAGCGTCGGGAACGCCTGATCGCGACGGGCACCGAAGATCGGGTTGATGGTTTGCGACATGGCTTTGAGCGTAGCGAAGCGGGCGCGGAGTTTGAAGCGGTTTGTGAGGGGACTGGCCGGAAGGGGAGGTTGGCGGCAAAGAAAAAGCCCGGACGAACCGGGCTTTTTCTCTAAGTTTCTGAACCGTCGAATGGTTCGAAACGGGAATTTGGTGCCCAGAAGAGGACTCGAACCTCCACTCCTTGCGGAACACGGACCTGAACCGTGCGCGTCTACCAATTCCGCCATCTGGGCTGGTGCGGGCTCATGTAAGCGGGCAAGCGATGTGTGTCAACGCGCTTTTTTTAAAGCTGTTGCCACTTGCCGGCTCAAGGACCGTCAGCCCTCCAGCACTTCCTTGGAAGCCACGGTCGAATCGGCGTTGAGCTGGTAGATGACCGGCACGCCGGTGCCGAGTTCCAGCTTGACGATCTCCTCGCCCGACTTGCCGTCCAGCGCCATGATCAGCGCGCGCAGCGAGTTGCCGTGGGCGGCGACCAGCACCGTGCCGCCACGCAGCACGTGCGGCTGCAAATCGTGCAGGTAGTAGGGCCAGACGCGAGCGCCGGTGTCCTTCAGGCTCTCGCCGGCGGGCGGCGGCACGTCGTAGGAGCGGCGCCAGACATGCACCTGCTCCTCGCCCCACTTCTTGCGGGCATCGTCCTTGTTGAGGCCGGAGAGATCGCCATAGTCGCGCTCGTTCAGCGCCTGGTCGCGGATGGTCTTCAGGTCGCTCTGGCCGACCGCATCGAGAATGTGCTGGCAAGTTTTTTGCGCCCGGATCAGCGCCGAGGTGAAGGCGATGTCGAATTTCAGGCCGCGTGCCTTGAGCTTCTGGCCGGCGGCCTTGGCCTCGGCGTGGCCCTGCTCGGTCAGGTCGACGTCGCGCCAGCCGGTGAACAGGTTCTTCAAATTCCATTCGCTCTGGCCGTGGCGCACGAGCACGAGGGTTCGCGACATGTTTGCTCCTTCAGGTTTATGGATCAGGCCGCCTCAGCTCAATCCGAGCACGTCCCGCATCGAATACAGTCCCGGCTTCTTGCCACGCGCCCAAAGCGCCGCCTTGACGGCGCCGCGAGCGAAGATGGCGCGGTCCTCGGCGTGGTGCGACAGCGTGATGCGCTCGCCGGTGCCGGCCAGCAGCACGCTATGATCGCCGACCACCGAGCCGCCGCGCAGCGTGGCAAAGCCGATCGAGCCGGTCTTGCGCACGCCGGTGTGGCCGTCGCGGACCCGCACATCATTGCCGGCCAGCTCGATACCGCGCCCGGCGGCGGCGGCCTCGCCAAGCAGAAGTGCCGTGCCGGACGGCGCGTCGACCTTGTGCTTGTGGTGCATTTCGAGGATCTCGATGTCGAAATCGTCGGCGTCGAGCGCGCGCGCCGCCTGTTCGACCAGCACCGCCAGAAGATTGACGCCGAGGCTCATATTGCCCGACTTGACGATCGTCGCGTGGCGCGCCGCTGCCGCGATCCGGGCATTGTCGTCGGCCGTGCAGCCGGTCGTGCCGATGACGTGGACGATGCGCGCCTGCGCCGCATAGCCGGCGAATTCGGCTGATGAGGCCGGGGTGGTGAAATCGAGCACGCCGTCAGCCCTGGCGAAGACCGGCAGCGGATCGTCACCGATCGCCACATCGATGCGGCCGACGCCGGCGAGCTCGCCTGCATCCTTGCCCAGATAGGGCGAACCCGCTCGCTCGACCGCGCCGATGACCCGCGCGCCGGGGATGGTGTGGATGGCGCGGATCAGCGTCTGGCCCATGCGGCCGGCGGCGCCCACCACCACCAGGCCCATATCGGTTGCCGGCCTGTCGGTTGCGGGCGTCTTGCTCATGTCGTGCTCCCGGCGATATTCTGCGTCTCAATGTTCGGAGCCGAAATCTGGATCGGCGCGCTGTCGTCGACAAGCCCCAGGCCCTTGACGCCCTGGATGCGGTGGAACCGGGCATAGACGCTGTGCGGATCGGCCATCAGCGAGCCGTGCGTGCCCTCTTCGACCAGCCGGCCCTGTTCCATGACGATGATGTGGTCGGCATTGACCACCGTCGACAGCCGGTGCGCGATGACGATGGTGGTGCGGCCTTCCATGACCTGGGTCAGCGCCTGCTGGACGCGCGCCTCGGCCTCGTTGTCGAGCGCCGATGTCGCTTCGTCGAGCAACAGGATCGGTGCCTGGCGCACAATGGCCCGCGCGATCGATACGCGTTGGCGCTGGCCGCCCGAAAGCGTCACGCCGTTCTCGCCGACCGGCGTGTCATAGCCCTGCGGCTGCTGGCGGATGAAATCGTCGGCCGCGGCCTGCCTTGCAGCCTGTTCGATCTCGGCGTCGGTGGCGCCCAGCCGGCCGTAGCGGATGTTGTCGCGGATGGTGCCTTCGAACAGATAGGGCTGCTGCGAGACATAGGCGATGGAGCCGCGCAGCGACTGTTTGGTGACCTTGGAAATGTCCTGGCCGTCGATCTCGATCGTGCCCGCCTCGACGTCGTAGAAGCGCTGCAGCAGCGCCACCAGCGTCGTCTTGCCGGCGCCCGAAGCGCCGACGATTGCCGTCACCTTGCCGGCGGCCGCGACGAAGCTCAGATCGTGCAGGACCGGCGCCTCCTCGACATAGTGGAAGGAGACGTTGTTGAAGCGCACTTCACCAGAGGTGAATTTCGCCTCGGCGGCGCCAGCAGCGTCGCTCTGCTGCGGCTCGATGTCGAGAAGCTCGTAGATCATGCGCGCATTGACCAGCGCGCGTTCCATGCCGACCTGCATGCGCGCCAGCCGGCGGGCCGGATCATAGGCGAGCGTCAGCGCCGTGATGAAGGAAAACACCGCGCCCGGCGGCTGGCCGAGAACGGTGGCCCGGTAGCCGGAATAGGCGATGACGCTGGCGAAGGCGATGCCGGCCAGCAGTTCGGAAACCGGCGTCAGCCGCTCCGAGACGCGGGCGATCTTGTTCGACCGCTGTTCGGCATCCTCGGCGAGCTTGCTGATGCGGCGCGACAGCTCGTCCTCCATGGTGAAGGCCTTGACGATGGCGATGCCTTGCGTGGCCTCCTGCATGGCGCCGATCAGCCGCGAGTTGATCTGCACCGATTCGCGCGTGATGCGCCGCACCCGGCGCATCAGATAGGTGACGGTCCATATCAGCGGCGGTCCGATCAGCAGCGAACTCAGCGAAAGGACCGGATCCTGGTAGATCATGACGCCGACCAGGCCGACCAGCGAGACGGCGTCGCGCGCCGTCGACGTCACCGTCATCGACAACAGGTCGCGGATGCCATTGACGTTCTCGTTGACCTGCGCGGCCAGCCGCCCGGACCTTGTGTCGTTGAAGAAGGAAACACCGAGCTTCATCAGATGGTTGAAGATGCGCTGCTGGTATCGCGCCACCAGATTGTTGCCGATCCTGGCCATCGTCACCGCCTGGCCGTAGCCGGCAAGGCCGCGCAGGATGAACGCGCCGAGCAGTGCGGCGCAGATCCACGGGATCAGGTCGCCGCGCCGTTCATAGAAGATCTGGTTGACGACCGGACTCATGATCCAGGCGGCAAGCGCCGTCGTCGCCGACACGGTCAGCAGGCAGAGGATCGTGAAAATATACGCGCCCCGATACTCGCGGCCGTTTTCCTGGAGGATGCGGCGGATGACCGCCACGATCTCGCCCGCACGGGGTTTCGACAAATTGGGGGGCTGAAATGTCAAATCGGAGCGCTTCGTAGGTTTCCGCTTCCCGCGGCCGGGCAATTCGGCACCCCTCTTAACGCCAAGCAACCGGCTTGCCTATGCCTTGGGGTGACTAACTTCGTCGCGCCACCGCCGCCCCTCCGTCTGGACACCAAACAGCGACGGGTTACGGGCATAGGCGGCAAGGCCCAGAAGTGCGGCCAGCGGGTGGGTGATGACATAGACCGGCATGGTGCGCATCAGCGCGCTGTGCGGCGCCTTGTCCTCGAAGGCGGCGCGGAAATTGCCGGCTTTCAGAGCCGGCACGATCTTTTGTGCGATGCCGCCGGTGAGGAACACGCCGCCACGGCTCATGAACACCAAAGCGAGATCGCCGGCGGTGCGCCCGAGGCAGGTGACGAAGATCTCCAGCGCTTCCTCGGCAACGGGATCGGTTTTCGCCAGCGCCGCGCCGGTGACCTCGGCCGGCGTGGTGAAGGGCGACGGCTTGCCATCCGCCTTGGCCACCGCCCGATAGACATTGACCAGACCGCGTCCGCACAGTATCTGCTCGCCCGAAATGCGACCTTCGAGCTTATCGATATGCGGGAAAACCTCGAAATCGCGCGGTGTGCGCGGGCCGATGTCCATATGGCCGCCCTCGCCCGGCACCGGGATCCAGTGGCGAAGCGCATGGACCAGCCCGGCGACGCCGAGCCCGGTTCCCGGACCGAGCACCACGCGGCCGGCATTGGGCTCCGGCGTGCCGCCACCGATCTTTTCCATGTGCTCCTCGCCGAGCGCGACGACGGCGAGCGCCTGCGCCTCGAAATCATTGAGCACGACGATGTCGCTCAAGCCGAGGTTGGCGAACATCTGCCTGGGCTTGACGATCCACGGGCAGTTGGTGAGCTCGATCTCGTCGCCATCGACCGGGCCGGCCACCGCCAGCACCGCCGAATTGGGGCGCACCGATGAGCGGTCGAGCACGGCCGCCTGGATCGCTTCGTCGATGGTGTTGTAGTTCGCCGTCTGGACGATGGTTGGCTCGCCGGCCTCGGAATTGGCGTCGAGCACGATCGAAAAGCGCGCATTGGTGCCGCCGATGTCGCCGATCAGGATCGGAAACCGCAACAAAGTATCGTCGTCGCCTGTGCCTGGCATGCTCACGTCCGTCTCCGGCGCCCCGACGGCATCTAGCCGTTCTCCCGTTGACTAGCGCATGAGTTTGAAAAGGGAAACGGTTTTCGACCCCGGCGGCGCGCAGACACAGCTTCTGCGGCCAAACGGCCACTGTTTCGCAAAAATGAGCCCTAAACCGATTGATGCCGCAACAATCAGTTTCCCGGCGGCCGTGGCCGCGGCAGCGGGACGCCGATCTCGGGGGTCGCGGTGAAGGCGTTCACCGCGCTTGGCAGTCCAGTCATACCACTAGCCGCGGTGGCGGGCAGTGACGGCGCTTCGGGTTCAGGTGCGGCCACCGCAACCGGCACGCTTCCGCCGTGGTAGGTCGCCGCCTCGGCAGAGGCCGGCCCCGGCGCGTCGAGCACGGCGCGGCATTCGCTGGGCAGGTTCGCCATCGTCATCAGGTCGCGGGCCTTCGGCGCATCCGGGTTCTTGTTGGGCCGCCACGGCTCCTGCGTAAACCACCAGGCCAGCGGCTTGCCGCAGCCATCATCGTCCGGCGTCGCTTCCTGCGCCTTGCAGCCGGGCGAACCCGGCTGACAGCCGATGCGCATGTGGAAATGATAGTCGTGGCCCCAGAACGGCCTCACCTTGCGCAGCCAGCTGCGGTCGCCCTTGACGGTGTCGCAGAGCTTTTTCTTGATGCCCGGATTGACCAGGATGCGCTCGACTTGGCTGTAGCTGGCCGCGCGCTTCAGAAGCCTTGTATGTGCCGGGGTCCATAGCGCGTCCTTCACCAGATGGGTCTTCTCGTCGACCATCAAGGTGGCGCTCATGCTTTCGCGCTGCGCCATCGACAGCGGGCGGCTGGGCATCGGCGTCAGCCAGATGTCGGCGTCCAGCCCGATCTGGTGCGAGGCATGCCCAGTCATCATCGGGCCGCCGCGCGGCTGCGAAATGTCGCCGATCAAAAGCCCTGGCCAACCATCGACTGCTGCGTCGCGCGACAATTGCTCGATCACCGCGATCATCGCCGGATGGCCCCAGCGGCGGTTGCGCGACGGCCGCATCACCTCCCAGGTCGGACCATCCATCGGAATGGCGACGCCGCCGGCGAAGCAGCCCTTGGAATAGAAGCCTATCGACTGCGCAGCGGTCGCGGCCGGCAGCTTCTTGGCGCCGAACAGATCTTTTGCCCGTTCTTCGGCACTCGCCGGCTGCGTGGCGAGCCCTGCCAGGGCAAGCAGACCGAGCGCAGCGGCCAACAGGGGCGTTTTGCCGAGAAATGGCAGCATCGCTGTCTTCATGAAACCGGTTCCCCACCGCAATCTGTAAGGCCGAATCATAGCATGCAAAGCCCCACGCTTCGATCGTCAGCCCTTCATCGGGCTGCGCGCGTCACCGTCGCGCCAGTCGCCGCTTGCCCACATATGGTCGAAGGCGGCGCGGTAATCCGGAAAGCGAAAGCGATAGCCCGCCGCCTTGATCGCCGCGTTGGCGACACGCTTGTTCTCGCCATAGAAGGACCGCGCCATGGGCGAAAGTTGGGCGGCGTCGAAGGGAATTTCGGGCGGCGGTTCGATACCCATCAATGAAGCGGCATAGGCGACGACATCCTGCGGCGGCGCTGGCATGTCATCGGTGACATTGAAGATGCCACCTGTATTGCCTTCGATCAGCTGCCAAAGCGCACCGGCAATGTCGTCGCAATGGATGCGGTTGAACACCTGATCCGGCTTGACCAGCCGCCTTGCGCTGCCGTTTTCCAGATTGACCAGGGCGTTGCGGCCCGGCCCGTAAATGCCGGAAAGCCGCAGGATCGCCACCGGCCGGCCGATGTCCGTGCCCAATCGCAGCCAGTCCTGCTCGGCAGCAACCCGCATCACCGAGCGCTTCGACACCGGACGGCATTGCGCCGTTTCGTCGACCCATGCTCCGTCATAATTGCCGTAAACCCCGACCGTGGAGAGATAGCCGATCCATTCCAGCGCCGGCATTTGAGCGATTACCTCTCGCGCGGCTTTCAGAACGGGATCGCCGGCCTCTTCCGGGCCAACCGAAATCAGCAGATGCGTCGTCGTTTCCAGCGCATCGCCGATTTCCTCGGTCAGCGCACCGTCAAAGAGCAGCGGAGCGATGCCGGCCTGCCGCAGCACCTCGAATTTGTCCGCTGAGCGCGTCGTGCCGAAGATCCTGGCGGCGCCTTTGTTAGCCCCAGCAAAGGCCCTGGCCGAATAGCCAGCGCCGAAGATGAATATCTGTTTTTCGCTCATGCATGCGCCCTGGTTGGCCGGGCCAGGCGCCATTCATCGCGCACGGCTTCGTCGCTCTCGGTTTTCAGGCCGGCGGCGGCCCGTTCGGAATATTCGGCGGCCGGCACCAGCCGCGCCAGCGCCCATATTGCCGCGCCCCGCACCAGTGGCGAGGCGTCGTCCAGCAAGGCACGCACGGCGCCGGCAAGTGAGGCATCGCCGGAATTGCCGGCGGCGATCAGCACGTTGCGGACAAACCGGTCGCGGCCGATGCGTTTTATCGGCGAACCGGAGAAGAAGGCGCGGAAGGAAGCGTCGTCCAGTTGCACCAGGTCGGCGAGCGGCGGTTCGCGCAATTCGTCGCGCGCGGCAAGCTTGGCCTCGGACGCGGCTTTCGCGAACTTGTTCCAGGGGCAGGCGGCGAGGCAGTCGTCGCAGCCATAGATGCGGTTGCCGATCTTCTCGCGGAATTCATGCGGGATCGGTCCCTTGTTCTCGATGGTGAGATAGGAGATGCAGCGCCGCGCATCGAGCCGGTAGGGCGCCGGGAAAGCATCGGTCGGGCATGCATCTAGGCAGGCGCGGCAGGAGCCGCAATGGTCGATCTCGGCGCGGTCGGGCGTAAGCTCGGCTGTGGTGAAGATGGTGCCGAGGAACAGCCAGGAGCCATGCTCGCGGCTGACCAGATTGGTGTGCTTGCCTTGCCAGCCGAGCCCGGCGGCCTCGGCCAGCGGCTTTTCCATCACAGGTGCGGTGTCGACGAACACCTTCACGTCGCCGCCGGCGCGCGCCACGATCTTGCCGGCGATTTCCTTCAGCCGGCCCTTCATCACATCGTGATAGTCGCGGTTTTGCGCATAGACCGAGATGGCGCCGCGGTCGCGCTTGGCCAGCACACCGCGCGGATCATGGTCGGGGCCGTAGTTCATCGCCAGCACGATGATCGAGCGCACCTGCGGCCACAGTGCGGTCGGTTCGCCACGGCGTTGCAGCGTCTCCGCGATCCAGTCCATCGAGCCGTGGAAGCCATCGGCGACGAATTCGGCAAGGCGGGCAGGCGCCAGCGGGATCGCATCGGGGGTGGTGACGGCGACGGCATCGAAGCCGGCGCGGCGCGCCTCTGCGTCGATCAGCGCGCGCAGTTTTGCGGCGTCAGAAGTCGAGGTCCGCATAATGCGACACCGGCGACAGGCCGCGCACCCGGTCGGTCAGGAGCGGCCGGAAGGAGGGTCGCGACTTCACCCGCGTGTACCATTCGCGCGCTGCGGCGTGTTCACGCCAGTCGATCTCGCCGAGATAATCGAGCACCGACAGCGTTGCGGCGGCCGCGAGATCGGCATAGGTGACCCTCGAGCCAGCCAGCCAATGGCGGGTGCCGGCCAACCAGTTGGTGTATTTCATGTGCTGGCGGATGTTGGCGCGCGCGGCACGGATCGCGCCCGAATCGGGCGCGATCCGTGCCGCCGCCCGCCGTTTCCGGCATGACCGGCTTCAGCACGCGCTCGCGCACCAAATGGCGGGTGACTTCGCTTTCGGCCTTGTTGAGATACCAGTCGATCAGCCGGCGGATTTCGGCGCGCTGCATCGGGTCCTCGGCGAACAGCCGCTTGTCGCGTTTGAGCACGCCGCGCGTTTCATCGAGATATTCCGAGATCACCGTTGCGCCGACGATCGGCACGTCGCCTTCGGCCAGCAGGATCGGCAGCGTACCGGCCGGGTTCAGCGCCAGGAACTCCTTGCGTCGGGTCCACGGCTTTTCCTCGATCAGGGCCAGCTCCTCGCCATACTCGCCGAAAGCGAGGCGGACGAAGCGACAGGTGGCGAACATGGGATGGTGGAAAAGCGTCAGCATGGTTCCGCGATGATAAAGCGCACTGGCGAATCGCAGGGCGCACCGGTAAGTCTTGGCCGCCCGGTTAGCGGGCCGTCAGAGTGTTGCGACCTATAGGGGGACTTCAACGCCATGACAAGCAAGCCGTTCTGTTAGCCGTCACGCCAAATGCCGAGGTAGCCATGGAAAGCCAGACCATCGTCGAAGCCCTGCTGCTCGGCCTGCTGGAGGGGCTGACCGAGTTCATCCCGGTGTCGTCCACCGGCCATATCCTGCTCGCCGGCCATTTCCTCGGCTTCCACTCGACCGGCAAGGCTTTCGAGATCCTGATCCAGCTCGGCGCCATCCTGGCGATCCTCAGTGTCTATTTCCGCCGTCTGTGGAAAATGCTGCTCGACCTGCCGCATGACCGGCTGACACGGCATTTCGTCATCGGCATCCTCATTGCTTTCCTGCCGGCGGCGATCATCGGCGCGCTGGCGCATGATTTCATCAAGACAGTGCTGTTCGAATCGCCAAGGCTGATCTGCATCATGCTGATCATCGGCGGCGTCGTGCTGCTGGCTGTCGATCGCATGAACCTCAAACCCGTCTACCGCGACGTCGAGCGATTCCCGACCCGGCTTTACCTGCAGATTGGGCTTTTCCAGTGCCTGTCGCTGATTCCCGGCACGTCGCGCTCGGGTTCGACGATCGTCGGCGCACTGCTTTTAGGCGTCGACAAGCGGGCGGCGGCGGAATTTTCCTTCTTCCTTGCGATCCCGACCATGGTCGGCGCCTTCGCCTTCGACCTGTTCAAGAACCGCAACGTACTGAGCAGCGCCGACCTGCCGATCATTGCCGTCGGCTTCGTTGCCGCCTTCATCACAGCGCTCATCGTCGTGCGCTTCCTGCTCGATTACGTCTCGCGCAACGGCTACTCGCTGTTCGGCTGGTGGCGGCTGGTGGTGGGTGTTGTCGGGCTGGTTGGCTTGATGATCTGGGGGTGAGGAGTGGTCCGCGACCTCCTCGACTTCGTCATCCACGGGCGGAGCAAGGAGCGTAGCGACGCAGCGCAGACCCGTGGATGACGAAGGATGTTCCTCAATTCCGCCCATAAAACGCATTCTCGACATGCACCGGCCAGCACCAGGGCAGCACCGCGACCATGTCGAAGCGCATCGACAGTTTGCCGTAATCCGACTGGCGCGACAGCCAGATGTCGGCCGCTGCCTCGATGCGGCGTTCCGATTCATGGCCGATCGCCTCCATGGCTTCCATCAGCGTGCGGCGCGCCTTGACCTCGACGAACAGCACCAGGTCGCCGCGCCGCGCGATCAGGTCGATCTCGCCGAAGCGCGTGCGATGGCGGCGCGCCAGGATCCGGTAGCCCTTCAGCATCAGCGCTGCCGCCGCCAGCCATTCGCCGCGATGACCACGCCGATAGGCCTTCTGGCGGCTGGCAATCGGGCGCTCAGCCACCGCCCTCTCCGGAAGCATCCTTAAGCTCGAGCAGCCGCCGATAGAGTGCCTGTTTATGGCCGCCGGTCATTTTCGCGGCTTCGGCGGCTGCCTTGGAGGCCGGCATCTCGGCGGCGAGCGACAAAAGCAGGCGGTCGATGTCTTCAGGTTCGTCGGCCTTCGCCTCGGCCGGGCCGACGCAAACGACGATCTCGCCCTTCGGCGTATCGGCCGCCGCATAGTGGTCGGCGAGCGCCTGCAGCGTGCCGGTGCGCATCTCCTCGAAGGTTTTGGTCAATTCCCTGCCGATCGCCGCCTTGCGCTGACCGCCGAGCGCTTCGACCATGGCGACAAGCGAGTCAGCCAGCCGGCGCGGCGATTCGAAGAAGATCAGCGTCGCCGGCACGGCTTTCAGTGCCTCCAGCCGCGTCAGCCGCTGCCCTGATTTGACCGGCAGAAAGCCGGCGAACATGAAGGCATCCGAGGGCAGGCCGGATGCCGTCAGCGCGGCGAGCGGCGCCGATGGACCGGGGATCGGCACGACGCGAATGCCGTGGTCGAGCGCCTCGCCGACCAGCCGGTAGCCGGGATCCGAGACCAGCGGCGTGCCGGCATCGGAGATCAGCGCCACGCTCTGTCCGGCCTGGAGCGCCGCGATCAGCTTCGGCCCGGCCTCGCCGGCATTGTGCTCGTGATAGGCCGTGGTGCGGCGGCGGATGCCGTAACGGTCGAGCAGCACGCGCGACACCCGCGTGTCCTCGCAAGCGACGATGTCGGCGGCGGCCAGCGTTTCCAGCGCGCGCAGCGTGATGTCGGCCAGATTGCCGATCGGCGTCGCCACCAGATAGAGCGCCGGCTCGAGCGGCCGGGCCGCGATCTCGGCCTGACCGACCACATAGCTACGCTTGCCCGTCTCGCCGGTCACTGATGCCTTCTCCATTCAGAACCTGTTTGGCACGACTGACGTCGGCTTGCAAAAGCTGACGTTGCGTCTCCCCCGCCATTCCTTTGCCACAGTAGGGAACGAAACCGGCTACGGCAGATTTACCCCCTGATTCCCGAGGAGGACAGGATGGATAGCCTGAAGATACAGGACGCTTTCGAGCCCTACTATGCCGACCGCAACCGCGTTGCCGTACGCAGGGACAAGCGCTTGCCTGCCAAGACCGACGCCAGCCTGACCAAGCAGGCCGCCTTGCCTGCGAACGTCAGGCTTTCCGACAACAAACCCGACAGCACGACGGAGCACTGACCGGACGATGCCCAATCGCTTCGATATCTTCATCACCCGTCTTGAAACAAAAAGCGCCCGCAACGGCGTGCCGCTACATCAGATAGGCGACCAGCACCGCGCCCGCCGCGATAAGGGCGACGCCAAGCCAGTTCGCGCCGGAGACACGCTCGCCGAGAAAGGCCGCGCCAAACACCGCGACAAGCACGACGCCTGACCGGATGGCCACAAAACGAAGACGCTCTGATTGAACGCGAAACGAAGACGCTGGTTGGTCGGCGAGTATGCGCGCTTGCCGTCGGTTTTTTGTGCCTTGCCACCTCGGCATCCGCGGGTGATGCGCGAAACAATGAGATGTTTCCCATACGCGACCCCCAGAGGGCCGCGCCGCAATCCGCACAGGCCGGCTCTTCATCAGCCTCCCCACGAACGATCAAATTCAGGGCCACAATGGCCAGTGGCCTCTTTGGCAAGACACTTTCGCTCCGAGGGATGCTGGCCGGCGAGACCGAAGAACGCGAACTCGCAAGAATTCGCTACCCGGCGCTCAACCAGCCCATTTCCAGCCATGACTGGATAATCATCGAAAATATTTCAGCCGCCTATCTGCAGCTGGACATCGATCCGCAATTCGCGATGCCCGGCATCCACTTGCATATGCGTTCGGACGATCCAGCCACTTCGCACTACATGTTTCATAGGGTTGGCGACCAATGGATACAGGCGCCGCAGGATACAAAGATCGACGTGTTTTCCTATGCAGGCTGTGGCCGCACGCAGCAATCCTGGGAGGATGGCGGCGATTTTCACCATCAGGATTTCTTCTTCGAAGTCGAATCGAGTTCGGATTGCGGAGTGGCTGAGCTATCCCCGATAGGCGACCAGCACCGCGCCCGCCGCGATAAGGGCGACGCCAAGCCAGTTCGCGCCGGTGAGTCGCTCGCCGAGAAAGACCGCGCCAAACACCGCCACAAGCACGACGCTTAGCTTGTCGATCGGCGCCACCTGCGCCGCATTGCCGATCTTCAGGGCGCGAAAATAGCAGAGCCATGAGGCGCCTGTGGCCAGACCGGACAGGCCGAGGAAAGCCCAGGTCTTTCCCGTGATCATCGCCGGCGACTGGAACTGGCCGCTGGCGAGCAGGATCGCGCCGAGCACGATCAGGATGATGATTGTGCGGATGAAGGTGGCGAAATCGGAATTGATGTTCTCGATGCCGACCTTGGCGAAGATCGCCGTCAGGGCCGCGAATGCAGCCGAGAGCAGCGCCCAGAATTGCCAGGAGGTGACGGTCAGGTTCATGCGGGTGGCCTTCGCGGATGACGTCTCAACCGAGATACTGTGAAACGCGTGCCTTCAGAAGGCTGATCAGCTCCAGATCCATGAATTCATAGTTATCAGGTATATCGAGGCAGATGACCCGGGCCTTCTTCAGGCTGGCCTTGAATTTCTTCTGCAGTTTGGTGCGGTGCACCTTTTCCATGACGAAGATGATGTCGGCCCAAGCGACCAAATCATGCGTCAGCGGCGTGTCGGCATCATGGTTTGTTCCGGCCGATGCGACCTCGATGTCGCGGCGGGTTGAAAACACCTGCTCGGCGGTCGGGCTGCGCAAACGGTTCTGGCTGCAAACGAAGAGGACGGTTTTCAAGGGGTTAGCGCGCCAGATCGGCCACCACGGCGTCGAGCACGATCATGCCGGCCGGCGTGGCGCGGAGCCGGGCATTGCCGATCGGTGCCACCAGACCCTCGCCCTGCAGCATCGACAGCCGTGCGCTCGACAGGCCGCGTCCTGAGAACGCCTCGTAGCGGGAGAGGTCGATGCCCTCGGCCAGCCGCAGGCCCATCAGCAGGAACTCGTCGGCCTCTTCCGAGCGCGTCAGGATCTCGCCGCCGGTGACGCCATGGCCTTTGGCCTCTACCAGATTGGCCCAGGTTTCCGGCATCCGCTCGGCGATCGTGACCGTGCGGCGGCCATTCTCGACGAAACGGCCATGCGCGCCCGGCCCGACCCCGACATATTCGCCATAGCGCCAGTAGGTCAGGTTGTGCCGGCTTTCTGCGCCCGGCCTGGCGTGGTTGGAAATCTCATAGGCCGGCAGGCCATGCGCCGATGTGATCTCCTGCGTCAGCGCATAGAGATCGGCGGCGTGGTCGTTGTCGGGGATGATGAATTTCTTCGCCGCATGCAGAGCGTGGAAGGGCGTGCCTTCCTCGATGGTCAGCTGGTAGAGCGACAGGTGGTCGGCGGCATGGCCGATCGCCTGTTCCAGCTCCGATGCCCAAGCCTCCGGCGTCTGGCCGGGCCGGGCATAGATCAGATCGAAGGACAGCCGCGGAAAGATTTCTCGCGCCAGGCCGATGGCGTGCAGGGCCTCTTCAACGTTGTGCAGCCGGCCGAGGAAGCGCAGATCCTTGTCGTTCAGCGCCTGCACGCCGAGCGAGACGCGATTGACCCCGGCTGCCCGGTAGCCGCGAAAGCGTTCGGCCTCGACCGAGGACGGATTGGCTTCGAGCGTCACCTCGATGCCATCGGGCACCGTCCAGTTCTTCGCCACCGCGTCCAGAACCCTGGCCACCGTTTCCGGCTTCATCAGCGACGGCGTGCCGCCGCCGAGAAAAATGCTGGTCACCTCGCGCGGCCCGGTGCGCTCGCGCATCGTCGCCAACTCGGCCTCGAAGGCACTGGCGAAGCGGTCCTGGTCGACTGGCTGGTGGCGGACATGGCTGTTGAAGTCGCAATAGGGGCATTTGGCTGCGCAGAACGGCCAATGGACATAGACGCCGAAGCCGGGCGTCCGGTCGAGCAGCATGCTCATGCCGAGCCCAATCTCGCTTTGGCGAATTTCTGGAAAGCGCGGGCGCGGTGCGACAGCGCCGTCGGCTGGCCGGGCTTCCAGCCGTGTTTTTCCTCAGCGCTCATCTCGCCGAAGGTTTTTTCGAAGCCATCGGGCAGGAACACCGGATCATAGCCGAAGCCGAGCTCGCCGCGTGGCGGCCAGACCAGCGTGCCTTCGGCCTCGCCGCGATAGTATTCCGCCTCGCCGTCGGGGAACGCCAGGCAGATGACGGCGACGAAGCGGCCTTTGCGCTGTTGTGGCAAGGCCGCGCCGACTTCCTGCAACGCCACTTCGGTGCGTTGCATGGCCATGCCGAAATCGCGCGAGCCGTCGGGGGTTTCGGCCCAGTTGGCGGTGTAGACGCCGGGCGCGCCGTCGAGCGCGTCGACGCACAGGCCGGAATCGTCCGACAGCGCCGGCAGGCCGGTCGCCTGGGCTGCGGCGAGCGCCTTGATGTAGGCGTTCTCCTCGAAGGTGGTGCCGGTCTCATCCGGCTCCGGCAGGCCATACTCCTTGGCCGACTTGGCTTCGAAGCCGAACGGCCCCATCAGGTCGGCGAATTCGCGCAGCTTGCCGGCATTGTGGCTGGCGACAACGATCTTCTTGCCATCAAGAGAATGCATCAAAGGCCCCAGATTCGTGGCTCGGCAAATTCGATCGAATTGCCCGAGGGGTCGCGTATATAGATCGAATGGCCGCCTTGCGGCCACTCGAATTCGCTTTCAATGGGGATCTTCTTCACCTCCAGATGAGCTTTCCAGCGCACGATTTCGTCGGCGGTCGCCGCAAAGCACAGATGACCCTCGCCGACAGCGCCGTGCGGCGGGACCGGCAGCCTGGCGTCGGGGGCCGGCGGCACCTTCGTCGCCTCGGCATTGAAGACGAGCAGCACGCCCGGTCCGCAGCGGAAGAAGAGGTGCCTGCCGTCAACCTTGCCGAGCAGGTCGAGCCCGAGGACGCCGACATAGAATTCTTCCGCCGCCGCCAGATCGGTGACGTAGAGGGCAGATTCCAGGATGGCGGAGGGGGTCACCAGAAAACCGTCAAGCCACTGCCATCTGCTGCAGGCTGACCAGGCGCTGGATGCCTTTCTTGGCCAGGCCCATCAATTCCGCGAACTGATCTTCGGAGAAAGGCTCGCCCTCGGCGGTGCCCTGGATCTCGACGATGCCACCCTTGCCGGTCATGACGAAATTGGCGTCGGTGCCGGCCGAGGAATCCTCGATATAGTCGAGGTCGATGACCGGCTGGCCATCATGGATGCCGCAGGAGATCGCCGCGACATGGTCCTTCAGCACCTTGGCGACACTGGCCATCTGGCGCGCTTCCATCCAGCGCAGGCAGTCATACAGCGCCACCCAGCCGCCGGTGATCGAGGCGGTGCGGGTGCCGCCATCGGCCTGGATGACGTCGCAGTCGACGGTGATCTGCTGCTCGCCCAGCGCCTGCAGGTCGACCACGGCGCGCAAGGAGCGGCCGATCAGCCGCTGGATTTCCAGCGTGCGGCCGCCCTGCTTGCCGGCAGAAGCCTCGCGGCGCATGCGCTCGCCGGTCGAGCGCGGCAGCATGCCATATTCCGCCGTCACCCAGCCTTTGCCGGAATTGCGCATCCAGCCCGGCACTTTTTCCTCGAGGCTGGCCGTGCACAGGACATGCGTGTCGCCGAACTTCACCAGGCATGAGCCTTCGGCATGCTTGGAGACGCCGCGCTCGAAGGAGATGGCGCGCATTTCGTCGAATTGGCGTTTGGAGGGGCGCATTCTGGCTGCTTTCTTGTCATTTTTCGGAATCTTGGCCGGCTTGTAACCACATGGGACGCGTGGCGCAAAGGAAAATGGCCTGACGATCCGACACAGACACCGGGCGATCTCACAAAGACACCGGGTTGCGCGGGCCGCGGCGAAGTCTATATCTTGGGCCGGAGGTTTTTGGCCGTATGACCAAGGCAGTCGATCCGAGTTCGCAGTCGCCCGCGCTTCAGTCGCTCGACATGCGTTCCCGCGACATCTTCCGACGCATCGTCGATTCCTACCTCAGGGACGGTGAACCCGTGGGCTCGCGCAGCCTGTCGCGCATCCTGCCCTCCTCGCTGTCGCCGGCGACCATCCGTAACGTGATGAGCGACCTCGAGCATCTCGGCCTGATCTACGCGCCGCACATCTCGGCCGGCCGGCTGCCGACGCAGGCCGGCCTGCGTTTCTTCGTCGACGCCTTCATGGAGCTTGGCGACCTTTCCGACGAGGAGCGCCGCGCCATCGAGGCACAGGTGCGGGCGTCGGGCTCCGGCGCGACGCTGGAGCACATGCTGACCGAGGCCAGCCAGATGCTGTCGGGCATGTCGCGCGGCGCCGGCCTGGTGCTGGCCGCCAAGAACGAGGTGGCGCTGAAGCACATCGAATTCATCCAGCTTGAGCCGACCAAGGCACTGGCGGTGCTGGTGTCGCAGAACGGCGACGTCGAAAACCGCGTCGTCGAACTGCCCG
The DNA here is from genome assembly GCF_003997785.1 of Mesorhizobium sp. M7D.F.Ca.US.004.01.2.1. Lineage (NCBI taxonomy): Bacteria > Pseudomonadati > Pseudomonadota > Alphaproteobacteria > Hyphomicrobiales > Phyllobacteriaceae > Mesorhizobium > Mesorhizobium sp. M7D.F.Ca.US.004.01.2.1. The sequence goes on from NZ_RZRQ01000003.1 coordinate 31,875, forward strand.
TCGGCATCACCGTCTCGCAATTGCACGAGGCCTCGAATTTCCTCAACGCCCATATCCGCGGCCGCACGCTGGCCGAGGCGCGGATCGAGATCGCCCGCATCAAGGAAGAGACCAGGGCTGCACTCGATACGCTGTCGCAGGACCTGGTCGAGAAGGGGCTGGCGGTGTGGGCCGGCGCCGACAGCGGCCTGCCGGCGCGACTCATCGTGCGCGGCCGCGCCAATCTGCTGGAAAACGTCACCGCCCAGGCCGACATCGAATTGTTGCGGCATCTGTTCGAGGACATGGAGACGCAGGACGGGTTGATCCAGCTGCTCGACCTTGCCGAACAGGGTTCGGGCGTGCGCATCTTCATCGGCTCGGAAAACAAGCTGTTTTCGCTGTCGGGCTCGTCGCTGGTGGTAGCCCCCTATCGCGACAAGGACGCCCGCGTCGTCGGCGCGCTCGGCGTCATCGGTCCAACCCGGCTGAATTACGCGCGCATCGTGCCGATGGTGGATTACACCGCGCAGCTGATATCCCGCATGCTCCGTTGAGCTGATCTAACCGAGGAGACGACGATGGCGCTGGAAGAACTCAAGGCTCGGATCAGCCTGTTGCTGGAGGAAATGGTCAACCAGCCGGAAGACCAGCACGAAATCCAGGAACAGTTGCGCGAAAAGCTGCGGGAAATGCGCGCCATGGGCCTGCCGCTGCCGGCCGATCTGGTTGAGCTGGAAAAACGCCTCGACGACGATTTCTACGCTGCCGGAACCTGAATCCGGAGATCGGGGCCTTCCTTCAACTCATCGTTTGCCGCGGAACGATCGGCGAAGCCGCCCGTTGCTGTCTTCACGGCCAAGTGTTGGAGGGCAGGGATGATCCGTTTCGCCGGGCTGGCTATCTCCGCCACCCTGTTTGTCACCACCACGGCATTCGCGCAGCAGGCAGACGAGCCCGTGTTGAAAGGCGCGGCCGCTTTCGGCGACTGGCGCGCCGACCGGCCGGGGGTGCGCCGCCTGATCAGGCCGAACGATCTGCCGAAGCCCTACGCCACCAAATCCGCCTCGAACAGCGCCGGCCTCGCCGAAAGGCCGGCGGGTGCCAAGCCCAAGCTGCCGCAGGGCTTTTCGGCCGAGCTGATCGCGTCAGGCATCGACAATCCGCGCGTCGTGCGCGTGGCGCCGAATGGCGACCTGTTCGTCGCCGACAGCGAGGCCAACCAGGTCCGCGTCTATCGCCTGGCCGAGGGCAGCGCAAAGCCGGCGCAGGACGGCATCTTTGCCGGCAACCTCAACCAGCCCTATGGCATCGCCTTCTATCCGCCGGGCAATGATCCGCAATGGGTCTATGTCGCCAACAGCGACAGCGTCGTGCGCTTTGCCTATCGCAAGGGCGACCTGAAGGCATCAGGCGATCCGGAAACCATCATCGACAACATCCCTGCCAATCATCACTGGACGCGCGACATCGCTTTTTCGCCGGACGGCAAGACGCTTTATCTGTCGGTCGGCTCGGGATCGAATGTCGCCGAGGATATGGGCAAGGAACCGGAGGGCGGACTCGACGCCTGGGCGAAGTCGAAGCCGCTCGGCGCCACATGGGGCTCTGAAGACGGCCGCGCCGACGTGCTGGCCTTCGATCCGGACGGCAAGAACGGACGCATCGTCGCCACCGGCCTGCGCAACTGTTCGGGCATGACCGTGCAGCCGGCGACCGGCGCGCTGTGGTGTGTCGTCAATGAGCGCGATGGGCTCGGCGACAATGTGCCGTCCGAATATGCAACAGTGGTCAAGGACGGCGCCTTCTATGGCTGGCCCTGGTACTATATCGGCAACAACGAGGATCCGCGCCGCAAGGGCGAGCGCCCCGACCTTGCCGGCAAGGCTGATATTCCCGATGTACTGATGCAGGCGCATTCGGCGCCGCTCAACATCGCCTTCTACGAAGGGAAGAGCTTTCCGGCCGAATACAAGGGCGACGCCTTCGTCGCCTTGCATGGTTCATGGAACCGCGGCAACAGGACCGGCTACAAGGTGGTGAGATTGCTGTTCAAGGATGGCAAGCCGACCGGCGAGTATGAGGATTTTATCACCGGATTCGTCGTCTCCAGCGGCGAAGTCTGGGGTCGACCGGTCGGCGTGGCGGTGGCGAACGACGGCGCGCTGATCGTGACCGAGGACGGCAACGGCACCATATGGCGTGTCACCCATGACGACGGTCACTCCTGATCTGCTGGGCAGCGCAGGCTCCCTCACCTGGATTGCCAACCGAATTGCGAAGAGCAATTTGGGACAATCCTACCTCTCCCTGGCGGGTAGAGGAGGTAGGCGGGGCCGTGCTCGTCTCTTCTCCCCAGCGGGGAGAAGGTGGCCGCGAAGCGGTCGGATGAGGGGGCCTTCTTCAGGTGTCCCAACGATATCTGGTGCAATGGATTCCGACCCCACGGGAATTCAATTCTGGCCCGTTTCATGCGACAGTGCCTTCTGATTTGAGACGAATACCATGACCCTCACCGGATTCCTCGCCTACAGTGCCGCTCTCGGCGTCGCCGCAGCCATTCCCGGTCCCGGGCTCACCGCGCTCATTGCGCGCGCGCTCGGTTCCGGCTTTCGCTCGGCGCTTGCCATGTCCTTTGGCCTGATGGTTGGCGACCTCACCTACCTGACCGTCGTGGTGCTCGGCCTCGCTTTCGTCGCGCAAACTTTCGGCATGGTTTTTCTCGCCATCAAATGGCTCGGCGTCGCCTATCTCGTATTCCTCGGCTGGCGCTTCTGGAACAGCGGCATCACGCCCGAGACCGTCGAGGCGAGGAAAGGCAAGGGTGGCCTGCTGTCGAGCTTCGTCGCCGGCCTGACCGTAACCCTCGGCAATCCGAAGACGATGATCTTCTACCTCGCAATCACGCCGACCATCGTCGACCTGAAGACCATCACGCTGGCCGATTACGGCATTCTCGTTGCGCTGACGGTCGTCGTGCTCTTGGTGGTGCTGGTGCCGTATCTGGCGCTGGCTGCCAAGGCGCGCTGGTTCCTGAAATCGCCGCGCGCGCTCAAGGCGCTGAACCGCACCGCCGCCGGCTTCATGGTTGGTGCTGCTGCAGCGATTGCCGCCCGCCAATAAAGGGCTCTCGGCCAAAGCATTTCGCAAACAGGCCTTTGCGGGAAATGCTTTTCCGCGGCGGAGACGTTTTCGACACAGTCCCCACTCGGATATTTTCGGCCGACAGCTTATGTTGCGCGGCTGAAAGCCCTATCTTGCCGGCTGCAATTCCACTTGCCTGAAATTCTGGGAGCGAAACCAATGAACAAGCCCGTCACATCAGCCCGCGTGCCCGGTCGCGGCCGCGTCTACGATTCCATCACCGACACGATCGGCGACACGCCTCTGGTGCGGCTCGACAAGTTCGCCAAGGAAAAGGGCATCGTCGCCAATCTTATTGCCAAGCTCGAATTCTTCAATCCGATCGCTTCGGTCAAGGACCGTATCGGCGTGGCGATGATCGAGGCGCTGGAGGCGTCCGGCAAGATTTCTCCCGGCAAGACCACGCTGATCGAACCGACGTCCGGCAACACCGGCATCGCGCTTGCCTTCGCTGCCGCCGCCAAGGGCTACAAGCTGATCCTGACGATGCCGGAAACGATGTCGATCGAACGCAGGAAAATGCTGGCGCTGCTCGGCGCCGAGCTGGTGCTGACCGAGGGTCCGAAAGGCATGAAGGGCGCCATCGCCAAGGCCGACGAACTGGCAGCGACGATCCCCAATGCGATCATCCCGCAGCAGTTCGAGAATGCGGCCAACCCGGAAATCCACCGCACGACGACGGCCGAGGAGATCTGGAACGACACGCATGGCGAGGTCGATATCTTCGTCGCCGGCATCGGCACCGGCGGCACTATCACGGGCGTCGGCCAGGTGCTGAAGAAGCGCAAGCCTTCGGTGCATGTCGTCGCAGTCGAGCCGGAATCCTCACCGGTGCTGTCGGGCGGCCAGCCCGGCCCGCACAAGATCCAGGGCATCGGCGCCGGCTTTGCGCCCAAAATCCTCGACACGACGATCTATGACGAGATCGTCAAGGTCTCGAACGAGGATTCGGTCGCCAATGCCCGCCTCGTCGCCCGCCTCGAAGGCGTGCCGGTCGGCATCTCGTCGGGCGCCGCCCTGCAGGCGGCCATCGTCGTCGGCTCGCGGCCGGAGAACAAGGGCAAGAACCTTGTGGTGATCATCCCATCCTTCGCCGAGCGCTATCTGTCGACGATCCTGTTCGAGGGGTTGGGCTCGTAGTCCGACGCTTCTTCGTGACCAAGCTGGCCCGCTGAAAAACCGTCTGTGGCCGCCATCAGCGGCTTGAGCGCGACACCGCTTCCGGTTCATATCGCTCCCGGCTTGCTTAGCGCGGGCCGGGGGAAGATTCCATGTACAAGCTCTACACCCGCCCAGGCAGCGGCGGCTTCGTCGTCGAGGCTGCGCTGGCGCTGGCGAACGTACCGTTCGAGCAGATCGACGTACCGAAGACGGACCGACCCGATCCGGCCTTCCTGGGCATCAGTCCGTTGAACCAGGTTCCGGTGCTGACCTTGCCGGACGGAAGCTCGATGACCGAATCGGCGGCGATCTGCATCCTGCTTGCCGAGCGTCACCCCAATGCCGGCCTGGCGCCGGCTGTCGACACGCCTGCCCGTGCCGACTTCCTGCGCTGGATGACCTTCATGTCGTCGGTGCTCTATCCGGCGGTGCTGCGTTTCTACTACGCGTATCGATACACGGCCGATCCGGACGGCACCAAGGCGGTCAAGCAGGCAGCCGTCGCCGAGATGGACCGAGGCTTTGCCGTTCTGGATGCCGCTCTCCAAGGCCGTGACTGGCTGGTCGGCTCCCAGCTGTCACTGGCCGACATTTACCTCGTCATGCTGGTGGCCTGGCATCCCGACGTCGACAAAGCGCGGACGGCATGGCCGAACATTGAACGCCTGTGGTCGAAACTGCGCGACAACCCGCTGATGAAGACGCTCAACACATCGCATGAGATGTGGCCAGGCTGAACGGACGGCCGGTGGCGCGGCTCAATTTCTGAGCACCGCCCGTTTTCCTTGCAGGAAGCGGCGCACCGCCGGATCGCGTTCAAGGCCGATCGCCCGATCATAGGCCTCGGTTGCCTGTGGCACCTGACCGAGCCTGGCCAGCAGACCGGCGCGGGCTGCCCAGTAGGGCTGATAGTCATCAAGCCGCTTGTCGTCGCCCAGCACGTAAAGGGCCGCCAATCCGGCCACGGCGCCCTCGGCCTCGGCAATCGTCACCGCGCGGTTGATCGCCACCACCGGCGATCCTGCGATCGAAAGCAGCGCGTCGTAGAGCTCGCGGATCGCCGCCCAGTCGGTGCGGCCGGTCAGCCGTCGTGCTGCATGTGCGGACTGCACGGCCGCCTCAAGCTGGTAGCGGCCGATGACGCCCATGGTGGCGGCGCGGCCGAGCAACGCTTCCGCCTCATCGACCAAAGCGCGATCCCAGAGCGTATAGTCCTGCTCAGCAAGCGGCACGTAATCCCCGGCCGCATCGCGCCGTGCGGCGCGGCGCGCCTCGGCAAACAGCATCAGCGACAAGAGGCCAAGCGCCTCGGGCTCTTCCGGCAACAGCGAAGCCACCAGCCGGCCGAGCCAAATGCCTTCGGTCGCCAGATTGCGGCGCTGCGTCTCGGTGCCCGCCGGGTCGGACCAGCCTTCGGCGAAGGCGGCGTAGATCGCTTCCAGCACCGCATCCAGCCGTTCGCCGAGTTCAGCCCGCTCCGGCACGCGGAACGGAATGCCGGTCTCACGGATGCGGGTCTTGGCGCGCACCAGGCGCTGGCTCATCGTTGCCGGCGAGACCAGGAAGGCAGAGGCGATCGTCGCGGCGTCGAACCCCAGCACGGTCTGCAGGATGAGCGGCGAACGCACGCTCGATTCGATCGCCGGATGGGCGCAGGCGAACATCAGCCGCAGCCGTTCGTCGGGCAGGTCTTCGTCGGTCATGTGCGCCTCCGCCTCCTCGGCAATCAGCTTGAGATGCTCGCGGCCGGCCTCGCTGGTCAGCCGCCGCCGCACCGCATCGACGCGGCGCCGCCTTGCCACCGCCAGCAGCCAGGCTTCCGGCTTCTTGGGCACGCCGGTTTGAGGCCATCGCTCCAGTGCGGCGGCGAAGGCATCGGCCAGCGCATCCTCGGCGCCGGCCACGTCGCGCGTGCGTGCCGCGAGCCAGGCGACAAGCTTGCCGTAGCTTTGCCGGGCGGCGACTTCCGCCGCCGCCCGCGCGATCTCCAGGCCATTCTCCATCACATGGTCTGTTCCCAGATCGGCCGCAGCTCGACCGTGCCGGCGCTGGCGGCGGGGCAGCGCGCCGCCCAGGCGATAGCGGCATCGGCGTCCTCAGCCTCGATCATGTAGAAACCGGCGAGTTGCTCCTTGGTGTCGGCGTAGGGGCCGTCGAGCACGTTGGTCTTGCCGTTGGCCATCCGCACCGAAGTGGCGGCCTGGGTCGGCTTCAGCCGGTCGCCGGCCAGCCAGGCGCCGGATTTCTTCAACGCCTCGGTATAGGCGCCATAGGCTGCGCTGATCTCGTAGGTCTTATCGGTCGGCGCGGCCGCCATCGCGGCTTCGTTGACGTAGATCAAAAGCATGTATCGCATGGTCTTCTCCCGTTTTCTCGAAGGCCGCTTCGTTGCTGGCCGACCCTATGTCGCGTGGCCTGGACCGATTTCGACAGGCGCCGCGAAAAATCATTCGGCGTCGTCGGGGCGTTTCGGTCATTTCTCGGATAGGTACTCGGTCATTTCCCAGATCGGGCGCACCTCGACCGTGCCGGTGCTGGCTGCCGGACAGCGTCCACCCCATTCGATGGCCGTGTCGATGTCGGTCGCCTCGATCATGTAGAAGCCGGCAAGTTGCTCCTTGGTGTCGGCATAGGGGCCATCGAGCACGTTGGTGTTGCCGTTGGCCATCCGCACCGAGGCCGCCGCCTGGGTCGGGCGCAGCCGGTCGCCGGCCAGCCATGCGCCGGATTTCTTCAACGCTTCGGTATAGGCGCCATAGGCCGCGAGGACCTGCTCGGTCTTGTCGCGCGGCGCATTAGCCGTCGCGGCCTCGTCATTGTAGATCAAAAGCATGTATCGCATGGTCTTCTCCCGTTTTGTCGAACGGCCGCTCCGTGCGGGCCGACCCTATGTCGTGCGGTCTCGGCCGATTTCGACAGGCGCTGGAAAAATCTTTCGGCCTTGGTCGTGTCATGCGCAAGCCGGCGCCCACCGCGGCAGCACTCAACCGTTCGCCTAATGGAGTGCAATTGCTGGTTGGCATTTGCCGTCTGCCGTCTAAACTCGCCCCGCCCGCGCCGAGGAGGGCGGCGGCGCAGACATTTCAGGGAGGAAATCACCATGTTCCATTTCAGGACGAAATTCATTGCGGCCGGCGCGGTGGCGGTCTCGCTTGGCCTGGGCGCTATTTCAGCCAAGGCCCAGGAATTCATCAATGTGCTGACCGGCGGCACGTCCGGTGTCTATTATCCGCTCGGCGTGGCGCTGTCGGAAATCTACGGCAAGGGCATCGAAGGCGCCCGCACCCAAAGCGGCTTTTGCGATCGAGCCTGACCACACAGACGCCATCGAAGACGATCAGCGGCTGGCGTGCATCGAAGGATGTTTCGGAGGGACAGCTTGACTTGCGACGGCTCGACTGGGGAAGGTCGGTCACGCGGGCCTCGGCTGCTTGTGCCCTTAGGACACTAAGCCAGCCGGAGACGGTATCAAAGCCGTGGCGATGTCGCACGCCGCCTGTCGGCGAGAGCGGGACGCTCGGCGCGATAGGTGGTGGCGCGGGTAGAGGCGGCCGGCCTGCAGATCCGGCTGTCGTGGCGATTTTCGAAAGCCATGATCAGTGCGCGCTCACGCCGAGCGAGTTGCCGCGACGGGCGCAAGCCGGGCCGGGGCCACGCATGTAATAGCGCTCGGGCCGATAGGTCGGCGCGACGAATTCGCGGATGGCGGCGGCATAGCCGATGAGGTGCGCGAGGAAGTTCATTTACCTTGTCCCTGTCCCGAATTTCGGATGTCCCTTCCGAATTGCGGTCATCATAGCGTCGAGGCGTGAATAGTCGGTGAACGTGATGTTAATATCTGGTCGAAAATGCCTTGCTTCGTGGCTGGAATGCGGCTGATTCGGGGTCTTTCCGTGCAGTTGGTCGGCATTCCGCCCAATGTGACTTTTCCATCACATATGTTTCGTTTGAATGTCGCCCGCGCGCGGTTCTGTTTCAACTTTGGCTGCCTCAGTGAAATTTCCGTGCGGGCGGCCAGAACGCCTCGGGTGCGCTTGGCATCCAGATCGGCGCGGGAGCGCGGAACTGGAGCGGGCTCTGTCCGTTCTCACCTTCATCTGGTTGTGGAAGGGAAGATATCATGGCGCCGCGTCCAGCCTGGAAGGGCTATCTGAAGCTGTCGCTGGTCACCTGTGCCGTCGAGCTGACCAATGTCGTCACCCACACCGAGAAGGTCTCGTTCCGGGTGCTGAACCGCAAGACCGGCAACACGGTGAAACGCATCTATGTCGATTCCGAAACCGGCAAGCCGCTTGGCGACGACGACGAGATCAAGGGTTACGAAGTCAGCGACGGCGATTTCGTCCATATCGAGGAAGACGAGATCGAGGCGGTGCAGATCGAATCCTCGCACACGATGGCGCTCGACGGTTTCGTCGACAAAGCCTCGATCCAGCAGATCTACCTCGATACGCCCTATTATGTCGCGCCGGCCGACAAGGTGTCGGAGGAGGCGTTCGCCGTCATCCGTGATGCTATGGCGGGCAAGAAGATGGCCGGACTGGCGCGCATCGTGCTCTATCAACGCGAGCGCCCGGTGGTCATCGAACCGCTGGGCAAGGGCATGGTGCTGACGACGCTGCGCTACGACAACACGGTGCGCCAGCCGGACACCGTGTTTGGCGACATCAAGGCGGTGAAGACCGATCAGGAGGTGACCGATCTGGCCGAGCTGATCATCGACAGGAAGAAGGCCAAGTTCGATCCCTCGAAATTCGATGACAAATACGAGGACGCACTCCTGGAGCTGATCCGCGCCAAGAAGGCCGGCAAGAAGGCGCCCACGGCCAAGGCAGCGCCCAAACCCTCCAATGTCGTCAATCTGTTCGACGCGCTGAAGAAGAGCCTGTCGTCGGATGGCAGCTCGAAGGCTTCTTCGTCGGCGAAGGCCAAGCGCGCCAACCCGAAAGCCGGCGCGCCGAAGCGCAAGTCGGCCTGAGGACATCCAGAGATGGCCAGCCTCGAACAGTACCACTCCAAGCGCGATTTCAAGAAGACCACCGAGCCGGCCGGCAAGGTCGCCCGTACCAAGAAGGGCGAGGCGGGCGGCATCTTCGTCATACACAAGCACGCGGCGACAAGGCTGCATTACGACCTGCGGCTGGAACATGACGGCGTGCTGTGGAGCTGGGCGGTGACGCGCGGCCCGAGTCTCGACCCGCATGAGAAGCGGCTGGCCGTGCATGTCGAGGATCACCCGATCGACTATGCGCCGTTCGAAGGCACCATCCCCAAGGGCGAATATGGCGGCGGTTCGGTCATCGTCTGGGACGAGGGCACCTGGGTTCCCGAGATCGACCCGGCCAAGGCAATGAAGAAAGGCCATATCAGCTTCGAGCTGCACGGCCACAAGCTGCACGGTCTATGGCATCTGGTGCGGTTGAAGCCGCGCGCGGCTGAAAAGCGCGACAACTGGCTGCTGATCAAGTCCGACGATGCCGCCGCGCGGCCGGGCGAGGACATCCTCAAGGAAGCGCCGGAATCGGTGAAGTCGGGCCTGACCATCGAGGAGGTCGGCGAGGGCAAGGCCGCCAAGGGCCAGAAGCCAAAAGTCTGGCATTCCAACAAGCCAGCCGCCGGCAAGGCGAAGCCCGGCAAGCGCCTCGACTTTGTTGAGCCGCAGTTGGCCACGCTGGAGCGCGAAGCCCCGCCGGGCAAGGACTGGCTGCACGAGGTGAAGTTCGACGGCTATCGCATGCAGGCGCAGATCGCTGGCACCGAAGTGCGGCTGCTGACCCGCACCGGCCTCGACTGGACGGAGAAATTCGGCGGCGAGATCATGGCAGAACTGGCCGGACTGAAATGCAGTGACGCCATCATCGACGGCGAGATCGTCGTGCTGGCCGACAGCGGCGTTTCGTCCTTCTCCCTGCTGCAGCAGGATTTGTCTGCCAATCGAACCAACCGCTTCATCTACTACGTCTTCGACCTGATGCGCCTCGACGGGAAGGATTTGCGCCGCGAGCCATTGGTCGAGCGCAAGCAGACCTTGCAGGAGCTGCTCGGCAAGCAGCCGGAGAATGCGGCAGTCCGTTTCAGCGACCATTTCGCCGAGCCCGGCAAGATCATGCTGGAGCATGCCTGCCGCATGGGGCTGGAAGGCGTCGTCTCCAAACGCGCCGATGCGCCTTATCGCAGCGGCCGCGGCCCCACCTGGGTGAAATCGAAATGCACGGCGCGGCAGGAGTTCGTCATCGGCGGTTATCTGCCGTCGGAGAAGACCGGGCGCGGACTGCGCTCGCTGCTGGTCGGCTATCATGAGGGTGGCAAGCTGCATTATGCCGGCCGCGTCGGCACCGGCTTCTCCGCCAAGGGCGCCACCGATTTGAAGACAAAGCTCGATGCGCTGAAGGCAAAGTCGTCGCCGTTCGCTGCCACCGTGCCGAAGGGCAAGGGCCTGGTCTGGGTCAAGCCGGAACTTGTCGGCGAAGTGGAGTTTCGCAGCTGGACGTCGGACCGTATAATACGCCACGCCTCGTTCCAGGGATTGCGCGAGGACAAGCCGGCGGAGGAAGTCGTGCAGGAAAAGCCCAAAGCGTCGACAGGCAAGGCAGCGACAGCCAAAGGTTCGGCAAAGCCGGCATCGAGCAGCACCGCCAAGCCCGCCGGGTCGATGACGACCACGGTAAAGCTTTCCCATCCCGACAAGCTGCTGTGGCCGGACGAAAAAATATCCAAGCAAGGCCTGCTCGACCACTACGCGCAGGTCTGGCCACGCATGGAACAGTTCGTCGTCAACCGGCCGCTCAGCCTGGTGCGCGCGCCGGACGGCGTCGGCGGACCGCGCTTCTTCCAGAAACATGCCTCGGCCGGCATGAGCGACAAGATCGCCCGCATGAAGGACCCTAACGACGGCGAGGAGATCCTGTTCATCAGGGATTTCGACGGCGTTGCTGCACTGGTTCAATATGGTGTGGTCGAGATCCACATCTGGGGCTGCACGACAGACAAGCTTGAACAGCCCGACCAGATCATCTTCGATCTCGATCCCGATGAAGGCGTCGACGTGAAAGCGGTGCGCGAGGCGGCACTCGACATTAGAGGCAAGCTCGACGAGCTGTCGCTGTCGAATTTCGTCAAGACCTCGGGCGGCAAGGGTTTTCATGTGCTGGTGCCGCTAAAGCCATCGGCGGATTGGGAGGCGGTGAAGACCTTCGCCCATGATTTTGCCAAGGCGCTCGAACAGGGCGCCCCCGACCGCTACACGGCGACGCTGTCGAAGAAGGCGCGCACCGGAAAGATCTTCGTCGACTATCTGCGCAATGGCAGGGGCTCGACGACGGTCGCGCCCTATTCGTCGCGCGCCAAGAAGGGCGCCACCGTGTCGATGCCGGTGACCTGGGCCGAGATCGAAGCCGGACTGGCGCCGAACGCTTTCCCGATCGGCGACAAGACGACGCTGGCGAAGTTGGCGCTAGCCGATCCGTGGAAGGATTTTTTCAAGGTGGGGAAGGTGTTGAAGCGGGGGTAGTTCGCGCAATTTGCCAGCGCAGCGATCCTTCGCGCCCCCCTCTGGCCTGCCGGCCATCTCCCCCACGAGTGGGGAGATTGGCAGCTTCGGCGCTTCGCACCCTTTGCACGTAAGAGATTGGCGAAAGCCGGCGTGACGCCTGATCTCCCCCCGTGTGGGGGAGATGGCCGGCAGGCCAGAGGGGGGCGCTGTCCCGCCAACCCCTCAGTCCAAAAACACCCTCTCAAACGCCTGTTTGCCCGGCGGCGAGAAAATGACCGCGCGACTGTCCTTCTCGCGGCGCGCCCATTTCTCGGCAAGGATCTTGTCGAGGATGGCGGCGCCCAGCGTGCCGGCGAGGTGCGAGCGCCTCACGCTCCAGTCGAGGCAGGCGCGGCATACCGGCCGGCGCGGCCTGGTGTAGACATCGATGCCGATGGCAGCGAAATGCGAAGCCGCCGATGGCCCGAGCCTGATCTCCTTGTCGTCGCGGACCAACACGTTTTTGGCGACGAGACGATCGAGCATCGCCACCGCCTGCTCGCCGGCAAGGTGGTCGTAGCAGACGCGCGCCACGCGCATGGCGCCGTCGCGGGGACCCGGCCGCACGCGCTTTGGCCCAACGGCTTCCGCGACACCGGTGATGGCTTCGATCATGCCCGCCACCTGCGGGCCGGCGAGGCCGTAGTAGCGATGGCGGCCCTGGCTCGCCACCGTCAACAGCCCGCCTTCCATCAGCTTGCCCAGATGCGAGCTGGCGGTCGGCAGCGACACGCCGGCTTCGAGCGCCAGTTCGCTCGCCGTCAGCGCCGTGCCGCCCATCAGAGCATTCAGCATGTTTGCCCGTGCTGGATCGCCGACCAGGCTGGCGATGCGGGCGATGTCGGGTCCTTCACGCATAGTTCGTTTCTCATCGAAGCATCCTTGTCAGATAACCACTATTCTCCGATCAGATCAAGGAGACGACGATGACCGCACGAACCGCTTTCCCCTCGGCCCCGCTCGCCAGCCGCCAATCGTTCCCGTTCGTCACCTGGTTGCGTTCCCGGCTGCTGGCTCGCTGGTATGACCGTCATTTGCAGCGTCTCGACCTCGCCGAGATCGACGATCATCTGCTGCGCGACCTTGGCCTGACGCCAGAAGACGTGCGCCGCGAATGCACGAAGTCCTTCTGGCAGGCATGACCGCCAAGGGAATTGCCTAGCAGACCAGGCGGCACGACGTTTCGACGCCGCTCGAACCATCGACGCGGAAACCCAAGGAGACCACAATGACCATCACCTGCTTCATCCGCTACGAGATCGACCCGTTCGGCAAAGCGGCCTTCGAGGAATACGCCCGCAACTGGGGCCAGTCCATTCCACGTTGCGGCGCCGATCTGATCGGCTACTACGCGCCGCATGAGGGCTCGGCGACGACCGCCTATGCCGCTTATAACATCGACAGCCTGGCGGCCTATGAAGCTTATCGCGCTCGGCTTGCCGCCGATCCCGCCGGCAAGGCAAACTACGAATTCGCCCGCCGCGAAAGATTCATCCTGAAGGAGGACCGCATGTTCCTGAAACACGTCTCGGGACCGCATGCAAAGCTGGTGCTGCCGTGATTGCCGTCCTCTTCGAGGTCGAGCCGGCGGCGGGCAGGCGCGACGCCTATCTGAGCATCGCCGCCGACTTGCGTCCTCTGCTCGACGGCATCGACGGCTTTGTCTCCATCGAACGCTTCCAGAGTCTGGTCGATCCGAACCGCATCCTGTCCTTGTCGTTCTGGCGCGACGAGGAGGCGGTGAAGGCTTGGCGCAACACCGAGGAACACCGGCAGGCGCAGAAGGCCGGCCGTGGCGGTATCTTTGCCGGCTACCGTCTGCGGATTGCGCATGTGGTGAGGGATTATGGGCTGACCGAGAGGGACGAGGCGCCTGGGGATAGTCGGGCGGTGAATGGGTGAACGGGCAACCCGCGTGGCGCCAGCCCCCTCATCCGGCCGCTTCGCGGCCACCTTCTCCCCGGCGGGGAGAAGAGGTTGGCGCGGCGCTGGAAAGCTCCTCTCCCCTCTGGGAGAGGTCAGCCGAGCGAAGCGGAGGCTGGGTGAGGGGGCGCTTTGCGCTTACGCATTCCCGATCAGCACGCCGGCCGCGAACACCAGCGCGCCGCCCAGCACCACCTGGAAGGCGGCGCGCAGGAAGGGCGTCTGCATGTAGCGGTTCTGGACGAAGGCAATCGCCCACAGTTCGAAGAACACCACAACCGCAGCGACGGCTGTCGCCGTCCAGAAATGCGGGATGAGATAGGGCAATGCGTGGCCAAGGCCACCCGCCGACGTCATGACGCCGGTGGTGATGCCGCGTTTTATCGGCGAACCACGGCCCGATAGCTTGCCGTCGTCGGAAGCCACTTCGGTGAAGCCCATCGAGATGCCGGCGCCGATCGAGGCGGCAAGCCCGACCAGAAAGGTCTGCCAGGTGTCATGGGTGGCAAACGCTGCGGCGAAGATCGGCGCCAGCGTCGACACCGAGCCGTCCATCAATCCGGCAAGCCCCGGCTGCACATAGGTGAGGATGAACTGGCGCTGCTCGGCGGCGGCCTCTTCGTCCTTCACTTCGCCCGGTACGTGCTTTTGCTCCAGGCGCTGCGCCAGCGTTTCGTGCCCTTGCTCGGCCAATGCCAGATCGTCGAGCAGCTTTCTGGTCGAGGCATCCGTGGTGCGCTTGGCCGCCTCGACGTAGAACAGATAGGCCTGCCGCTCCATCGCCTCGGCCTGGCTGCGCACGTGCTCGATGCCGAGCGGTCTCACCAGCCAGTCGGGCTTGCGCTCGTAATACCCCTTCACATGCTCGCGCCGGATCAGCGGAATACGTTCGCCGAACCGACTGCGGAAGAGCTCGATCAGCGCATCGCGATGGCCATCCTCTTCCTCGGCCATCTCCTCGAACACTTTTGCCGATTGCGGGAAGGTGTCTGCCAGTCCGTCGGCATAGGCCCGGTAGATGCGTCCGTCATCCTCCTCGGACGAAATGGCCAGCGCCAGGATCTCCTGTTCGGTAAGCGATTCGAAGGGACGGCGGCCGAAGCCGAAAACACGGGAAAGCATGAGGAATTCACCCTAGTTTAGAATAATTCTAAAGTAGGGTTTTGAACGCCTTTGGTCAATTGCGCGCTTGGGTCGCGGTCAAGAATTGTTGAAGCCCCGCGCCCGCGGCGACCCTTCATTATCAGTGAATGTTCACCTATATAGCTGCACTCAAGCCAAGAACAAGGAGCCCGCAGATGACGGCAAAACAGCCTCCGCACCCCTATGATCCAAAGCCCGTTCTCGACCTCATCGCCAGCATCGAGGCCGACCTGCAGCGCCTGAAAGGCCTGGTCGAACAACAGGTCGAGAAATTCGACCCCGCCAATCCGCACAACAAGGCGCCGGACGGCAAACTGACCGAGGAAGGCGTCGAGTGCTGCTACCGCATGTTCGACGAGGGCAAGTCGCGCTATTCGGTTGCCCAGCAGATGAAGATCTCCTTTGCCGCCGCCAGCCACCGGTTCAACAACTGGCGCAAGCTGGGTGGGAGCAAGAGGCAGAGGACGCTGCTTGGCTAGAATAGGGTGGCCAATTTGCTGATCTCGGCGCCGCCCCTCATTGCCCTGCCGGGCATTTCTCCCCGTAAACGGGGAGAAGGAAGCTGGCCGTGATGCCGCGCCCTTCTTGCGACGCTGGCGATTGGCGAAACCGCTGGCGACAGCTCCCCTCTCCCCGTCACTATACGGGGAGAGGATGCCGGCAGGCAGGTGAGGGGCGGCGCAAACGCCGATCATGACTCGCCAAACTTTGTAACGGTCACATTTTTCCCATGGTGCGCCACCTCCCTTTGCGGGCATCATGAAGGGCAACATGTTTCCACAGGATCCACTATGACCACCCCTCCCGGCATCGCCGACATCCACGCCGCCGCAGCCCGGCTTGCCGGCCTGATCGTCGAAACCCCCTTGATCGAATCGCAGGAGCTGAACAAGCGCTTCGGCGGCCGGATCCTGTTCAAGCCGGAAACGCTGCAGCGTACCGGCTCGTTCAAGTTCCGTGGCGCCTACAACAAGCTGTCGTCGCTCCGTGAAGAAGAACGCAGCCGAGGCGTGGTTGCCTTCTCGTCGGGCAATCATGCGCAGGGCGTCGCCGCTTCGGCCGCGATGTTCGGCGTCAAGGCGGTCATCGCCATGCCTTCAGACGCGCCAGCGATGAAGATCGCCAATGTCCGCAAGATGGGCGCGGAGGTGGTGCCGTTCGACCGTTTTCGCGACGACCGCATGACCGTGGTGCGCCCTTATATCGAAAGGGGCATGGTGCTGGTGCCGCCCTTCGACGACCCGGCCATCATCGCTGGACAGGGCACGATCGGCCTCGAATTGATGCGCCAGGCAAAAGCGCTTGGCGTCAGCCTCGACGCGGTCGTCATTCCCTGCGGCGGCGGCGGCCTGACCAGCGGCATCTCAGTTGCGGTCAAAGACGCCTCGCCCGACACCGCGGTCTGGGCAGTGGAGCCCGAGCATTTCGACGACACCCGCCGTTCGCTCATCGAAGGCGCAAGGGTGTCGAACGAGCCCGGCCACGCTTCGATCTGCGACGCGATCCTGACCGCCGAGCCCGGCCTGATCACCTTCGAGATCAACCGCAGGAACCTTGCCGGTGGCATCGCGGTCTCAGACAAGGCAACCGCGCAGGCGATGCGCGACGCCATGGCCTATCTCAAACTCGTGGTCGAGCCCGGCGGCTGCGTGGCGCTGGCGGCACTGTCATCGGGTGAGATCGAGCTATCCGGCAAATGCGTTGCCGTGGTGCTCTCCGGCGGCAATGTCGATTTCGGTACCTATGCCGAGATCATGGCGGCGGCGTAGGGTAGCGAAAGGCCCGGTCACGACCGCGATGTCCGAGGGAGATCCGGCATGGAAGACTTGGAGATTCGGGCGGCTCTGGATCGCCACTGGGCTGCTTCCGACGCTGATGACCTCGAGGCGGAGCACCAGATCTACCGGGAGGACGCGGTGCTCGACTATCCGCAGTCGGGCGAGCGCATAAGCGGGCGGCAAAACATCCAGTCGTCGCGCGCCGCGCAGCCCAATCAAAAGCGCTTCACGGTGCGGCGGATCGTTGGCGGGGGCGATCTCTGGGTCACTGAATTTGTCCTCGCCTATGACGGGCGACCGTCCTACACCGTGAGCATCATGGAGTTCCTCGATGGCAAGGTCGCCCGCGAGACCCAGTATTTCGCCGATCCGTTCGAGCCGGGACCTTCGCGCGCGCAATGGGTCGAGCCGATGCCGTGAAACCTGGCCGCGCTGAGCATGACCATCCGCCGCCCGCTCGTGCGCTCGGAACTGCCTGATGATACGGCATCCCTTGCCCGCACTCTCATTGGCAAACTCGTGGTGCGCGAGCTGCCCGAAGGCGTCGCCAGCGGCCGCATCGTCGAGACGGAGGCCTATGTCGTCGGCGATGCCGCCGGGCACGGTTACCGGGGGATGACCTCGCGCAACCGTTCGCTGTTTCTCGGGCCTGGCCACGCTTATGTCTATCTCGCCTACGGCGTCTCCTACATGCTCAACGTCTCGAGCGAGATGCCAGGGATCGGAACCGGTGTGCTGATCAGGGCGCTCGAGCCGCTCGAGGGCATTGCCATCATGCGGCTCAATCGGGGCATCGAGCGCGTGCGCGATCTGGCGCGAGGACCGGGAAGGCTCGCCCAGGCGTTGCGTATCGATCGTTCGCTCGACGGGATCGATCTTTGCCGCGAAGGCCCGCTATGGCTGGCAATTGATGATCATCAGGCCGGTGACATCGGGCAGGGCATCCGGATCGGCATTACGAAGGACGCGGATCGCCCGCTACGCTTCTATGTCCGAGGAAGTCCGTTCGTTAGCGGTACGAGATCACTCAACCCGTGAGAGCTAGTCGAGCGTCCGCCTGAACCGCACCAATGCGACACCGGCAAACAGCGCCACGAACACCACCAGCCAGCCGATCTCGCCGGCCACCGCCGGCAGTTCGGCGCCCTTCAGCATCACCGCGCGGGTGATGCGCAGGAAATGCGTCAGCGGGAAGATCTCGCCGAAGGTCTGCGCCCAGTCCGGCATGCCCCGATAGGGGAACATGAAACCCGACAGCATGATCGACGGCAGGAAGAAGAAGAAAGTGAGTTGGAGGGCCTGCATCTGCGTGCGGGCGACGGTCGAAATCGTATAGCCGAGCAGCACCAGCGCCAGCACGAAGATCAGCACGGCGGTCAACAGCAGCGACATCGATCCGGTGAAGGGTATGGCGAACAGAAGCTTGGCCGCCGCCAGCACCACCACCACCTGCACGCCGCCGACCGCCAGATAGGGCAGCACCTTGCCGAGCATGATCTCGAGCGGGCTGGACGGCATCGCCAGCAGGTTCTCCATCGTGCCGCGCTCGGTCTCGCGCGTCAGCGCGATCGAAGTCATCATCACCATGGTCATCTGCAGGATGACGCCGAGCAGGCCGGGCACGATGTTGTATTGCGAGATGCCTTCGGGATTGTAGCGCCGATGTACGACGACATCGAGCTGACCCTTGGCGGCCTCGGCGGCGGCTTCCTGCGTGCCTTGCGCCCTCAGCAGCGCCTGGCTAGCGACGGTGCCGAGCGTCGAGATAGCGCCGCTGGCCACCGCCGGGTCGGTGGCGTCGGCCTCGATCAGGATCTGCGGGTTGTTGCCGCTCTCCACCCTCTTGGCGAAATCGGCGGGGATGGTGACGACGAAGGCGACGTCGCCGCGCGATATCAGGAACTCCGCATCGGCAGCACTTTGCGCGACATGGTCGAAACGATAGTAGCCGGTGGTCTGCAGCGCCGCGACAATGGCACGCGTGTAGGGATCGTTGCTCGTCGCCACGAGTGCTGCAGGCAGGCTTTTCGGGTCGTTGTTGATGGCGTAGCCGAACAGCACCAACTGTATCAGCGGCACACCCAGCATCATGGCGAAGGTGATGCGGTCGCGCCGCATCTGGATGAATTCCTTGATCAGCAGCGCGCCAAGCCGAGCGAAGGAAAAGACACTGTTCATGCCATGTTGTCCTTCGAGCCGGACATGAACTGGATGAAAACATCTTCCAGGCTGGTTTCTCCGGGCGACACTTTCACGCCCTTGTGCTCTCTTTCGACATCCGCGAGTGCGGCTTCGAGCTTCCTCTTGTCGGAGCCGACGACATGCAGCGTCGCGCCGAACGGCGCCACCTGGTCCACGCCGGGGCGCCCTTGAAGCGCTTCGGCCACCTGGTCAAGGCGCGGGCCTTGCAGGACGAAGGTGGTCAGCCCGGCATTTTTCACCACCTCGGCGACGGTGCCGGTGGCCAGCATCTTGCCGTAGGAGATGTAGCTGATGCGGTGGCAGCGCTCGGCCTCGTCCATGTAGTGGGTGGAGACCAGCACGGTCAGCCCGCCGCTGGCGAGGCGATGGATCTCGTCCCAGAATTCACGCCGCGCCTTCGGATCGACACCGGCCGTCGGCTCGTCGAGCAGCAGCAATTTCGGCTTGTGCATGATGCAGGCGGCGAGCGCCAGCCGCTGCTTCCAGCCGCCCGACAAGGTGCCGGCCAGCTGGTTGCGGCGCGTGGTCAGGCCAAGGTCTTCAAGCGTCCCGGCGACATATTCTTCAACCGGCTTCAGCCGGTAGAGCCGCGCCACGAATTCGAGATTCTCGCCGATCGTCAGATCCTCGTAGAACGAGAATTTCTGCGTCATGTAGCCGACTTCGCGCTTGATGCGCAGGCTGTCGGTGCGGATGTTGAAGCCGAGCACCGTGCCTTCGCCTTCGTCCGGCGTCAGCAGACCGCACATGATGCGGATGGTGGTGGTCTTGCCCGAACCGTTGGGTCCGAGAAAGCCGACGATCTCGCCTTCGGCGACCGACATCGTCACATGGTCGACGACGGTCTTGTTGCCAAAACGCTTGACCAGGCCATGGACGTCGATGGCGTTCATTTTGCGCTGTCCGCCAGATCGACATCGACGATCTGGCCCGGCTGCAGCGGGCCGGCATCGCCCTCCGGCCGCGCCTCGACCAGGTAGACCAGCTTCTGCCGGTTCTCGAGCGAATAGATCACCGGCGGGGTGAACTCGGGATCGGGCGAAACGTAGCTGACCCGCGCCTTCACGCCCTCGCCGCAGCCGTCGCAATGGACGCCGAGCAAGGTGCCAACCTTGACCGAGGAGAAGGCGCTCTCCGGAATGTAGACGCTGAGCTTCACCGCGCCGTCGGGCAGGATCGAAATGACAGGCGCGGTCGGGCCGGCGGTGTCGCCCGGATTGCGGATGACATCGTTGACGCGGCCGGGCGAAGGGGCTGCCAGCACCCGCTTCGACAGCCGCCACTGCGCCTGTTCCAGTGTCGCCTGCGCCTGCTTGACCTGGTTGTCGGCGGCCTTGATCGTTTCGGGACGCGCCGGCAGGCCACCGACGGCGAGATTGGCGGTGGCCTGACCGACCTGCGCGTTGGCCGTTTCCAGCGTCGCCGACGCGGTGTCGAAATCGGCCTGCGTGCCGGCGCCGCGTTTGAACAGATCGGCGGCGCGGTCGAATTTGCGCTTGGCGTCGGCGGCCTGGGCGCTGGCCATGTCGACCTCGGCCTTCAACACCGCGATCTCTTCCGGCCGCTTGCCGATCTGCAGATCGGCCAATTGCGCCTGCGCCTGGGCAAGGCCGGCCTCGGCCTGCGCCACCGCGATCTTCGCGTCGGCACTTTCCAGCGTCACCACGGTCGTGCCGGGCACCACTCGGTCGCCGCGTTTGACCGTGACGGTCTCGACCTGCGCCACCTCGATCGGCGCCAGCAGCACGTAATCGCCTTCGACATAGCCGACGGCCAGCGGGGCAGCCGGGGCACAGGCGCTGAAAAGCTGCGCAGCGAGCGGCAGCGAACACAGAAAGCTCATGGTCTTTGCCCCTTCATCTTTGCCCCTTTTCTGGAAGCCAATATGGCCTCGAGATTGCCGGATGTGGCCGCCACCACCTTGGCGGCCTCGGCGGCGCCGATGTCGTTCCAGCCCATGCGGCGCATCACCGCCTCGCG
This sequence comes from Mesorhizobium sp. M7D.F.Ca.US.004.01.2.1, assembly GCF_003997785.1. NCBI lineage: Bacteria > Pseudomonadati > Pseudomonadota > Alphaproteobacteria > Hyphomicrobiales > Phyllobacteriaceae > Mesorhizobium > Mesorhizobium sp. M7D.F.Ca.US.004.01.2.1. The sequence continues at coordinate 52,716 of NZ_RZRQ01000003.1, forward strand.
GCCGATGCGGAAATAGATGACCTGACCGATCAGCGTGAACACGGTCAGCCTTGTGGCCTCGCTCTCGGCCGGCTCGCCGGTCGCCTGCTCCCAGAGTTGGCACAGCCGGCGATGCGTCGGCTCGAAAACGCCGTCATAGATGCGGTCGAGGGCTGCCGTCGGATGTGAAAGCTCGCGCAACACGAACTGCACGATCTCGCCGGCCTGCGGGCTGGCCACGACAAAGCCGACCATCCGCTCCAGCGCCGCGAAGAGCTGCGCTTGCGCCGCCTCTGCACCGCCCGGCATCGGCGCCTGCGCATTGCCGAGCGCCTGGCCGGCGACCGTCTGGATGGTCTCGACGATAAAGTCGGCGGCAGCGGCGCGAAGGCCCTCCTTGCCGCCGAAATGATAGGCGATCGAGCCGATATTGGCCTGCGCCTCGGCGGCGATCTCGCGCGTCGAAGTGCCGTCGAAACCCTGCCGCCCGAACAATTTCAGCGCCGCGCGGACAAGCGCCGCACGCGTCATCTCGGCGGGAGATGCTTCGCGGCGGGGATTTTTGGCGTCGGACTGCTTGATCATATCAGATATTTAATCAATCGATTGATTAAAGTCAATTCGTGAGCGCTAACTTGTGTGCGTCACCGTCTTGCCATCGCCGGCGGTAACCGCTTTAGTGCGCGGCCATGGGCAAGGAAGTCGAGCGCAAGTTCCTGGTCTCCAGCACCGCATGGTTAGAACTGGCCGAGGCGCGTATTCGTATCCTCCAGTTCTATCTCGCTGCCAGCCCCGGGCGCACGGTGCGCGTGCGCATCAGCGATGGCACGTCCGCCAAGCTGACGCTCAAGTTTGGCAGCAAGGCGCGCGAGCGCGACGAATTCGAATACCCGATCCCGCTGCCGGAGGCGGTGGAGATGTTGGACTTCACCATCGGACGTGTCATCGAGAAGACACGTCACCATGTTAGGCACCGCGGCTATCTCTATGAAGTCGATGTCTTTGGCGGTCCACTTACGGGACTTGTGGTCGCAGAACTTGAGACGCCGGAGGACGTGCCGGACGAAATGCTGCCTGACTGGCTCGGCCGTGAAGTCACCGGTGAGTCAAAATACTACAACGCGTCGCTCGCCCTCGGGGGGATACCGGAGATCGCCGCATGAGCTTTCGCATCGATCCGCGCGTGCCGCTGACCGGCGAGGTCAGGCGTATCCTTGCAGAGGAAATCGGCAAGGCATTGGCTCACCTTGATGCCGCGCGGAGCCGGCCGGAACAGGCACTGCACAAATGCCGCAAGCGGTTGAAGAGCGCTCGTGCCTTGCTGCGCCTGGTTCGTTCCGGTGACGAAACATTCTGTGAGACCGAAAACCAGTGCTATCGCAATGTGGCCGGCCTGCTTGCCGGCCCGCGCGAGGCGACGGCGCTGATCGAGACCATCGACCGGCTGGCGGCAAGCTTTCCCAAGGAGAGCGCCGACGACGGGCTGGGCGCGGTTCGCGACAGGCTGATTGCCCGCCAGCATGAAATGCATGAGGGCAGCGGGCTCGAAGTGGCGATCGGTGCGGCGACCGCGGCATGCGAGGAAGGCCTCAAGCGGATCGAAAGCCTTGCCTTGCCCGACCAGCCGGAACAGGCGGCCGACGTGCTTGCCGAAGGCGCCCGCATCACCTTGCGCCGTGCCAGGAAGGCGCTGGACAAGGCCGGATCGCGCGGCGAGGCCAATGATTTCCACGATCTGCGCAAGGCGGCCAAGACCCACGGCATGCATCTGTCGCTGCTCGGCAGGCTGTGGCCGACGCCGATCAAGGCAAGGCGCAAGGCGGTTGACGAACTGGGCGAGCGGCTGGGCGACCTGCACGATGTGCTGGTGATGCGCGATCTTCTCGAGGCCGATGACCGTCCGCTCGGACCGCCCGAGGACACGAAGCTTCTGGCCAAGCTTTTGAAGCGGTCGGAGAAGCAGCTGAAGAAGAGCTGTCTTGCCGAGGCGGCGGAGCTGTTCGGCGACAGTCCGAAACGCTCGACACGCAAACTCGCCCGCAAGGCGCGCGACGATCTGGCTGCGTCGCCGGAAGAGGCCGCGGCGACGGCAAGCTGACCGACGTGCGGCTGGCGCCCAGCCACCCGCCTATGCTAATCGCCATAGGGCATGACCGAGCCTGGCGACACGCTTCTGGATAGACTTGGCCGCTGGCTTGCCGGCCGGCTGCAGGAAGAATCTTCCGGCTACGAGCCCTATACGCCGTCCGATGCGGAGACGCTGCGCCGCACGCTTGAGCCCGGCGATATCCTGCTGATCGAGGGCAACCAGAAGATCTCGGCGGCGATCAAGTATCTGACCCAGTCGACCTGGTCACATGCGGCCTTCTATGTGGGCGACGCGCTGGCCGAACCGGAAGACGGAACGGAACGGCGGCGGCTGATCGAGGTCACGCTCGGCGAAGGCTGCGTCGCCGTGCCATTGTCGCGCTATCGCACCTACAATACCCGCATCTGCCGGGCGAGCGGACTGGCGCCGGAGGATCGCGACAAGGTCGTCGCCTTCATGATCGGCAAGCTCGGCCTGAAATACGACCTCAAGAACATTTTCGACATGCTGCGTTTTTTCTTCCCGACGCCGCCGGTGCCGGTGCGTTGGCGGCGGCGCATGCTGGCCTTCGGCTCCGGCGATCCGACACGGGCGATCTGCTCGACGCTGATCGCCGAGGCCTATGGCCAGATCCGCTATCCGATCCTGCCCGAGATCACCCGTGCGCCCGGCCGCGCTTCGGCGCAGTCGAACTATTCGCGCAAGGAAATCCTGCACATCCGCCACCACTCGCTCTACACACCGCGCGATTTCGACCTGTCGCCCTATTTCCGCATCGTCAAGCCGACGCTGGAATATGGTTTCGACTACCGGCAGATGGTCTGGGACGACAAGGTTGCCGATGCGAAGGCCCCTGAATAGCAGGCCAACTATGCCGGCAAGGGGCGACCCCTTTTTGCCGGAGTGTTGGGGCTGTCGGGCACCCGTGCACCGGGATCTCGCGCGTGCGGCCCGATCGGCATGATCGCCGGAAATGGCGTTGCACCAAAGGCAAACGTCCATTTGTAGCCGACCAGCCCGTCCTCCGGCGTGGTGTGCTGGTCGTGATGGGCGAGCAGCTTGGCGCGATCGGCCAGCTCCTGCGCCTCGCGCCGCACCATCTCCGCCGTCTCCGGCCGCATCCGCCTGGAGAAGCTGACGAAGGTCGCTTCCTTGTCGATATGGGTGATGGCCCAGCCGATGAAATTCTTGTTGGTCATCTCGAACAGCGGCCTCAGCGGCCCTTCGAAATTCCACTGGATCGGCGTCTCGACCAGCACTCTTGCCGAGAGGCCCCGGCCGAGCGCGACCAGGCCAAGCTCCTCGAGATCGCGCAGATAGAGGAACATCGAGGCCTCGCTCAGGCCTTGCGAGCGCATGATGCCTTCGGGCGTGAACTTTTCCGACAGCATGACGAAGATGAACAGCAGCGCCGGCCGACCGGCGAGCCTGCGCTCGATCTCCGGCGCGATGTGGTTGACCGGACCTGGTCCCCGGTTCATCGAGCCGAGCACGTTTTCCAGCTCGACGCCGGCGGCGGCGCAGATATCCATCAGCCGGTCGAGCTTGCAGTTGCGCTCGTGGAAGATACGCTTCACCGTCGGTTCGGAAACGCCCATGCGTTCGGCAAGCGCGCGATATGTGACGCCCTTCGCCTTCAGCGTCCGCTTCAACGCCTCGAAGATAAGACCGTTCATTCGATGCACCTCTTGCCGGCAGTTTCGTATCGACTTTCGATACTAGCGGTGTCAGGCCTTTCCGGAAAGTATCGAAAACCGTAGCTCTGCCTCGTCATCACAGGAGAGCAGTCATGAACACCCTCATCATCTCAGCCCTTATCGTGGCTATCGGCATCTCGGCAGCGCCTGCCGCCGAGGCCGCCGAACTCTGGCGCGCCACCGGCCTCGAGCAGCCGGAATCGGCTTTGTTCGACGCCGCCAACAACCGCATCATCGTCTCCAACATATCAGGCAATCCCGGCGACGCCGACGGCAATGGTTATCTCTCCGTGCTGTCGCTGGACGGCAAGACGGTCACCCGGCACTGGACCGATGGCATGGACGCACCCAAGGGCATGGCGATCTCGGGCGGCAAACTCTATGTCGCCGACATCACCAAGGTTCGCATCGTCGACCTCGCCAGCGGCAAGCTCGTCACGAGCATCGCGGTGCCGAATGCCGTCTTCCTCAACGACATGACATCGGACCAGTCCGGCAAGGTCTATGTCACCGACATGCTGGCCGACACCATCTACCGCATCGACGGCGACCGGCCGGAGCTGTTCGTCAAGGACGCGATACTGGCTTCGCCCAACGGCGTCTTCGCCGATGGAAACAGGCTGATCGTCGCCTCCTGGGGCAAGGGCATCAAGCCCGACTTCAGCACGGCGGAGCCCGGTGGCCTGCTGTCGGTCGACATCGCCAGCAAGGTGGTTTCGCCCTTGCCGGGCGCCCAGAAATTCGCCGACCTCGATGGCGTCATCGCCATTGGCGACAGCATCTACGCCACCGCCTACATGACCGGCACGCTCTACCGCTATCATACCGGCGGCGCACCGGAAGCGGTGGCGCATTTCAAGCCCGGCAGCGCCGACATCGGCACCGACGGCAAGTCGATCCTCTATGTGCCGTTGATAAGCGAGGGCGAAGTGGCGGCCATGAAGCTCGAATGAAAACTGGCGCCTCGGCGCCGCTCCGCCGAGACGTTCGCCAACAGCCGATGGACCGTCATTCGTCGGCGAGGATCGCCAACATTGTGGCTAATTAGACGACGCCCTGGACCGACCGACCTTGTACCAAGCGCCAAGGCGAAAAGCCCGCCACTCCGGAAAGCGGCGGGCTTGGGTGAACTTGGATCACTGAATAATCTTCACGATCTTGCGGGTGCCAGGATCAACCACCACGGTCTGGTTGTCGACTACAACGTAGCGATATTTGACGTTGGGAACTTCATGAAGTTCGACGGTATCTGGCAGAGCCATGCCGACATTGAGTTCCACGCCAGGGAGCTTGACGGAAGCCAGCGGCTGCTTGTGCACGTACTCCTTAATCACCGTTTCCTGCTCAGGCTGGATGACCACGTCCTGAGCCGCGGCGGCGCCAACATCGGCGAGTAGCAAAAGTCCTGCCGCTGCACTGGTAAGATGCATCCTCATGATCGTCTCCTTTCCGTTGTGAGCGAGTGTGGGAGAGCCCTTGGGCTGCCGTTCGCAACCGGGTCTCACGGTCGTTAACGCCATCGGATGTGGCTTGTTCCTTCAAATTTCTGCCCGTCGGTTTGCTCAATTCGCCTGGAACAAAGTTTTTCCGTTGAGGTTTACCCAGCGAAGGGACTGACGCTTTCGAGGAGATTTCCCATGAAACATATTCTGATCACCAGCATGCTGGCGCTCGGCATCGGATGTGGTGCCGCAGTTGCTCAGACGCAGCCGGCTGAAACCCAGTCGGGCGGCGACAGCAATTGCGCGGCCGGCGCGGCCGACTGTCAAAAGGGCTCGAAGATGAAGATGGGCGAGCAGGCCCAGGGCAAGGCCAAGGCCAAGGTCCAGACGGACCAGCAGGCTCAGGGCAAACCCAAGCTCAAGACGGACGAACAGGCCCAGGGCAAGGCAGGTGCGACCACCGATCAGCAGGCCCAAGGCAAGACGAAGCTGAAGACCGACGAGCAGGCCCAGGGCAAGGCAGGTGCGACCACCGATCAGCAGGCCCAGGGCAAGACGAAGCTGAAGACCGACGAGCAGGCCCAGGGCAAGGCAGGTGCGACCACTGATCAGCAGACCCAGGGCAAGACGAAGCTGAAGACCGACGATCAAGCTCAGGGCAAGGCCTCGACACAGACTGATCAGGGGTCGACTGCTTCCATCACCAATGTCACGGTCGAACAGAAAACCCAGATCACCCAGGTTATCAAGGAGACCAGGGTCGAGCCGGTGTCCAATGTCGATTTCGACATTTCGGTCGGCATTGAGGTTCCCCGGCACAAGATCCGGTTGCATCGTCTGCCGGCGCGTATCGTGAAGATCGTACCAGCCTACGAAACCTACGAGTATTTCGTGTTGGCCGACGGTCGGATCGTCATCGTCGATCCGGACACGTTGAAGATCGTCCTTATCCTGACCTGACCTTGCAGTGCCTATCGCACTGAAAAAGGCTCGCCACATCGACGTGACGGGCCTTTCCATAAGGTCGGCCGATGAATCGGATGTTGGCGGACGGAACCAGAAAGGTCTTTCCGCGTCATAGACGCAGATTCCTGCGCAGCTCCGGAGTTGACATCGATGTTTAGGGTCCTTGTTGTCGTCGCCGCGGCACTCGCCCTCGCATGCGGGGGGACGGAGGCGGCCAAGCTGGACCGACTCGCCGTCAATCAGGCCCAATTCGGCGTCGGCCCAGCCAAAGGCGTCAATCCAGCCATACTGAAAGCGCAGATCCTTCTGGACCGTGCCCGATTCTCGCCGGGCCTGATCAATGGCCGCCTTTCAGAGAACTTCGCCAGAGCGGTGAGCGCCTTTCAGGCCGCGAACGGATTCCCGTCCGATGGCAAGCTCACTCAGGACACCTGGGACAGGCTGATGGCAACCTCAGCCAGCCCGGTCCTGATCGCCTATGAGGTGACGCGCAAGGATGTGCGCGGGCGCTTTACCAAGCGAATTCCGACCCGCATGGAGAGGATGGCCCGTCTGCCACGGCTGGGCTATCGCAACACCGTGGAGAGGTTGGCGGAGCGCTTCCATATTAGCGAACAATTGCTACGAAGGCTCAATCCCTACGCTGGCTTCGGGAGGGCCGGTGCGACCTTGATGGTGCCGGACGTTGGCCGGGGCGATCCTCCTGCGGCCGTTGCCAGCGTCGAGGTCGACAAGGGCGCCCGCCTGGTGCGCGTGCTCGATCCTTCCGGCAGATGGCTCGCAATCTACCCGGCATCGATCGGGAGCGATGAGAAGCCGGCGCCGAGCGGTATGGCAGAGATCAAACGCGTGGTGCACAATCCAACTTATCACTACGATCCGCGCTTCGCTTTCAAGGGAGTAAAGACCAAGCGGCCTTTCACCATCGCTGCTGGGCCGAACAACCCCGTCGGATCGGTCTGGATCGACCTCTCGATCGAAAGCTACGGCATTCACGGCACGCCCGAACCTGGCAAGATCGGCGCGACTTTCTCACACGGCTGCATCCGGCTGACCAACTGGGATGCCGAAGACCTCGCCTCTATGGTGCAGAAGGGTACGAGGGTTAACTTCAAGGACGAGACGGCGGATGCAGGCGTCAAGCTCGCCGATTAGACCATGCGCACTTGGTGATGGGCTGCCAAAGGGCCAAGGATGCAAGGTTACTGGTGGTTTACAGTCGCTTGAAGTCGGCAAGCCCCAACCGCATTCGCTGACCTTCCGCATAGGCCAGTGCGAACGATTCCAGCTCGAATGATCGGGTCAGTTCCTGGTCATCCTCGGCCACCCGGACGAACCATTCGCCGCAGGCCTCGATCACTTCAACACAGGGGCAAACCCTGGCGTTCAACATTACATCATCCATTTCGCACTGCCTCCCGCGCAATGTGGACAATCACGAATTTATGGGTCCGGCGGAAATCGGTTCTTCAAGTGACAAAACCTGTAGGGTCTCACCAAACTCAAACCAAGAACCCGCGCCTTTACCCCGCATGGAAAAAACGCGCGGTCCGCCGGCTCCGGCACGCAGCAGGATTATCTGCCGAGCGACCGTTGCCGGCAATAAAGTTTGACATGGTGGGCGGTTACGTACGATTCCGTACACTGGGGCAGAGTTGCGTCACGACCGCATCGACGGCAACTGGCCGGAGCTGTTCGTCAAGGACGCGGCGCTGGCCTCGCCCAACGGCGTCTTCGCCGATGGAAACAGGCTGATCGTCGCCTCCTGGGGCAAGGGCATCAAGCCCGACTTCAGCACGGCGGAGCCCGGTGGCCTGCTGTCGGTCGACATCGCCAGCAAGGTGGTTTCGCCCTTGCCGGGCGCCCAGAAATTCGCCGACCTCGATGGCGTCATCGCCATTGGCGACAGCATCTATGCCACCGCCTACATGACCGGCACGCTCTACCGCTATCATACCGGCGGCGCACCGGAAGCGGTGGCGCATTTCAAGCCCGGCAGCGCCGACATCGGCACCGACGGCAAGTCGATCCTCTATGTGCCGTTGATAAGCGAGGGCGAAGTGGCGGCCATGAAGCTCGAATGAAAACTGGCGCCTCGGCGCCGCTCCGCCGAGACGTTCGCCAACAGCCGATGGACCGTCATTCGTCGGCGAGGATCGCCAACT